>NZ_JBYIQP010000145.1:0-6867 GCF_057707665.1 Actinacidiphila sp. bgisy167
CGGCCCGGCGCGGGCCCTGTGCGGGCCCACGGGGGTCAGACGTTGAAGCCCAGCGCGCGCAGCTGCTCGCGGCCCTCGTCGGTGATCTTGTCGGGGCCCCACGGCGGCATCCAGACCCAGTTGATCTTCAGGTCGTTGACGATGCCGTCGGTGGCCGACTTCGCCTGGTCCTCGATGACGTCGGTCAGCGGACACGCCGCCGAGGTGAGCGTCATGTCCAGGGTGACGACGTTGGCGTCGTCGATGTGGATGCCGTAGATCAGCCCGAGGTTGACGACGTCGATGCCCAGCTCGGGGTCGACGACGTCGTAGAGGGCCTCGCGGATCTCCTCCTCGCTCGCCGGCTTCGCCGTCATCACTTCTGCGTTGTCGCTCATGCGGACTCCCTGACCGCGCCATCGCCCAGTGCCTGGGCGGTGGCGTCCTTCCACGCCATCCAGCTCAGCAGCGCGCACTTGACGCGCGCCGGGTACTTGGAGACTCCGGCGAACGCGACCGCGTCCTCCAGGACGTCCTCCATCGCGTCGTCGGGCTCCAGCTTGCCCTTGGACTGCATCAGCTCCAGGAAGACCTCCTGGACCTTCACGGCCTCGTCGACCCGGCGGCCGACGAGCAGCTCGTTGAGCACGGAGGCGCTGGCCTGGCTGATGGAACAGCCCTGGCCCTCATAGCTGATGTCCTGGATGGACGCGCCGTCGAGCTTGACACGCAGCGTGATCTCGTCACCACACGTCGGGTTGACGTGGTGCACCTCGACGTCACCGTCACGCAGGCCGCGGCCGTGCGGGTTCTTGTAGTGGTCCAGGATGACTTCCTGGTACATCGAATCCAGCTTCACAGGCTTCGCCGTCCCGTCCCTCAGCCGAAGAAGTTCCGTACGTGCTCCAGCCCCTCGACCAAGGCGTCGACCTCGGCCGGCGTGGAGTACAGATAGAACGACGCTCGCGTGGTCGCGGGAATTCCGTACCGCAGGCAGACCGGCCGAGCGCAGTGGTGCCCGACCCGTACCGCGATGCCCTCCTCGTCGAGGACCTGGCCCACGTCGTGCGGGTGGATGTCGCCGAGCGTGAAGGAGATCGCGGACCCGCGGCCCTCCGGGGTGTCCGGACCGATGATCTTGAGCCCGGGCACCTCCTTCAGCCGGCGCAGCGCGTACTCGGTGATCGCGTGGTCGTGCGCGGCGATCCGCTCCATGCCGATCGCGCTCAGGTAGTCCACCGCGGCGCCGAGGCCGACGGCCTGGGCGATCGGGGGCGTACCCGCCTCGAACTTGTGCGGCGCGGGCGCGTACGTCGACGACTGCATGGAGACGGTCTCGATCATCTCGCCGCCGCCCAGGAACGGCGGGAGGTCCTCCAGCAGTTCCTGGCGGCCCCACAGCACCCCGATACCGGTCGGGCCGAGCATCTTGTGCCCGGTGAAGGCCACGAAGTCGGCCTGCAGCGCCTGCACGTCCAGCACCATGTGCGGCGCGGCCTGCGAGGCGTCGATCAGCACCAGGGCGCCGACCTCCTGCGCGCGGCGTACGATCGCCTCGACCGGGTTGATCGTTCCCAGGATGTTGGAGACCAGCACAAAGGAGACGATCTTGGTCTTCTCGGTGATGACCTGCTCGAGGTCGCTCAGATCGAGCCGGCCGTCGTCGGTCAGGCCGAACCACTTCAGCTTCGCCCCGGTGCGCTGCGAGAGCAGCTGCCACGGCACGATGTTGGAGTGGTGCTCCATCTCCGTGATGACGATCTCGGTGTTCTGGTCCACGCGGTAGGGCTCGTCGGCCCAGCCCAGCATGTTGGCGACCAGGTTCAGCGACTCCGAGGCGTTCTTGGTGAATATCACCTCGTCGCGGCTGGGGGCGTTGATGAAGGTCGCGATCTTGTCGCGGGCTCCCTCGTACAGCGCCGTGGCCTCCTCGGCGAGCGTGTGCACACCGCGGTGGACGTTGGCGTTGTGACGCTCGTAGTACTCGCTGAGGGCGTCAAGGACCTGGCGCGGCTTCTGCGAGGTCGCGGCGTTGTCCAGGTAGACGAGCTTCTTCCCGTCGTGGACCAGGCGGTCCAGCACCGGGAAGTCCTTGCGGATCGCCTCGGTGTCGAGCAGGCCCGGCAGCTGCAGTGTCACGCGGAAGCGCCTCCCTTCACATAGGCCTCGTAACCCTCGGCCTCCAGCTTGTCCGCCAGCTCCGGGCCGCCGGACTCGGCGATCCTGCCCGCGGCGAAGACGTGGACGTGGTCGGGCTTGATGTAGCGCAGGATCCGGGTGTAGTGGGTGATCAGCAGGGTGCCGACCTCGCCGCTCTCCCGCACCCGGTTGACGCCCTCGGAGACGATCCGCAGCGCGTCGACGTCCAGGCCGGAGTCGGTCTCGTCGAGGATCGCGATCTTGGGCTTGAGCAGTTCGAGCTGGAGGATCTCGTGGCGCTTCTTCTCACCGCCGGAGAAGCCCTCGTTGACGTTGCGCTCGGCGAAGGCGGGGTCCATGTGCAGGCGCTCCATGGCCTCCTTGACCTCCTTCACCCAGGTGCGCAGCTTGGGGGCCTCGCCGCGGATGGCGGTGGCGGAGGTGCGCAGGAAGTTGGAGACCGAGACGCCGGGGACCTCGACGGGGTACTGCATGGCCAGGAAGACACCCGCCCGCGCCCGCTCGTCGACGGACATGGCGAGCACGTCCTCGCCGTCCAGGGTCACGGTGCCGCCGGTGACGGTGTACTTGGGGTGGCCGGCCAGCGAGTAGGCCAGGGTCGACTTGCCGGAGCCGTTCGGACCCATGATGGCGTGGGTCTCGCCCTGCTTCACGGTCAGGTCGACACCGCGGAGGATCTCGCGCGGACCGTTCTCGGCCTCGACGGAGACGTGCAGGTCGTGGATCTCAAGCGTTGCCATGGGTGTCTCAGGACTCCTGGGTGACGGAGACGAGCACATCGTCCCCTTGGATCTGAACGGGGTACACGGGAACGGGCCGCGTCGCGGGCAGCCCGGACGGCTTTCCGGTCCTCAGGTCGAAGGAGGAGCCGTGCAGCCAGCACTCGATCTGGCAGTCCTCCACCTCGCCCTCGGACAGCGAGACGTTCGCGTGGGAGCACACGTCGTGGATCGCGAACACCTCGCCCTCGGTGAGCACGAGCGACACCGGCACGCCGCCGAGCTCGACACGCTTCGGCGCGTCCGGTTCGAGTTCGCTCAGCGCGCAGGCGCGGACGAAGCCTTCAGCAGTGGTCATACGACGGACGCCTCCAGCTCCGCGTCGATCTTCTCCAGGAGGCGCTCCTCCAGGTCGGCCAGGCCGATCTGCTGGATCAGCTCGGCGAAGAAGCCGCGCACGACCAGTCGGCGGGCCTCGTCGGCCGGGATTCCCCGGGCCATCAGGTAGAACAGCTGCTCGTCCTCGAAGCGGCCGGTGGCCGAGGCGTGCCCGGCGCCGACGATCTCGCCGGTCTCGATCTCCAGGTTGGGGACCGAGTCGACCCGGGCGCCGTCGGTGAGCACCAGGTTGCGGTTGAGCTCGTAGGTGTCGGTGCCCTCGGCCTCGGCGCGGATGAGCACGTCGCCGATCCACACCGCGTGCGCGTCCCGGCCCTGCAGCGCGCCCTTGTACGCCACGTTCGACCGGCAGTGCGGCGTGTCGTGGTCGATGAACAGGCGGTGCTCCTGGTGCTGGCCCTCGTCGGTGAAGTACAGGCCGTACAGCTCGGCCTCGCCGCCGGGGGCGCCGTAGACGACCCGCGGGTGCAGGCGCACCACGTCGCCGCCGAAGGTGACGACCACGGACTTGAAGGTCGCGTCACGGCCGACCAGAGCGGTGTGCTGGGCGGCGTGCACGGCGGTGTCGTCCCAGTCCTGGACGGACACGACGGTCAGCTTGGCACCGTCGCCGACCAGGAACTCGACGTTGGCCGCGAGGGTGGCGTCGCCGGTGTGGTCGATCACCACGACCGCCTCCGCGAAGGCGCCGACCTCGACGACCTGGTGGCCGAAGGCCACGCCCCCCTGTCCGTGCACGGAGATCCGCACCGGCTCGGTGAGCACCGCGTCCTTGGGGATGGAGACGACCCCGGCCTTCTCGAAGGAGCTGTAGGCCTGGGCGGCGACGCGGTCCACCGGCTTGCCGGCCTTGCCGACCCGGGCGTCGTCCCGGCCGACCGTCTCGACGGTGACACCCTCGGGGGCGCTCACCTCAACCTTGACGCCGCCGGTGGCGACGGCGGTGCCGTCGTGCAGGCCGCGCAGCCGCTCCAGCGGGGTGAAGCGCCACTCCTCCTCGCGGCCGTGCGGCACGGGGAAGTCGGCCACGTCGTACGAGGCGGGCGCGCTCACTCGGGCGTCCCGCGGCTGGCCGACCTGGATGGCGCCCTCGGTGGTGGCACCGGCCGCCGGGATGGTTTCAGCCATGGCTGTCTTACTGCCTCTTTCTGCCTATGTGTGTTCGCTCGCCTCCGGGCGCCTGGTCCTTCCCGGTGTCGCCGGGAAGGACCCGTGCCGACACTCCTCGACGCCGCGCTCCCTACCCTCGGGATCGCCAGGTCTCGTCGCTCATCGGCGTCGCGCGCCCTTCGGCTCGCTCACGGCCCTGCAGGGGCAACGGGTTCGTGGTGGACGAAAGCAGCCGGGCGTCAGCCGACCGCCCCCTCCATCTGCAGCTCGATCAGCCGGTTCAGCTCCAACGCGTACTCCATGGGCAGCTCGCGCGCGATCGGCTCCACGAAGCCGCGGACGATGGTCGCCATCGCCTCGGTCTCCTCCAGGCCGCGGCTCATGAGGTAGAAGAGCTGGTCCTCGCTGACCTTGGAGACGGTCGCCTCGTGGCCCATCGACACGTCGTCCTCGCGGACGTCCACGTACGGGTAGGTGTCCGAGCGGGAGATGGTGTCCACCAGCAGCGCGTCGCAGAGCACGTTCGACTTCGAGCCGGCGGCGCCCTCGCCGATCTCGATCAGTCCGCGGTAGGAGGTGCGGCCACCGCCGCGGGCCACCGACTTGGAGACGATCGAGGACGAGGTGTTCGGCGCCATGTGCACCATCTTCGCGCCGGCGTCCTGGTGCTGGCCCTCGCCCGCGAAGGCGATCGAGAGGGTCTCGCCCTTGGCGTGCTCGCCCATGAGGTAGACGGCCGGGTACTTCATGGTCACCTTGGAGCCGATGTTGCCGTCGACCCACTCCATCGTCGCGCCCTCGTACGCCACGGCGCGCTTGGTGACCAGGTTGTAGACGTTGTTCGACCAGTTCTGGATCGTCGTGTAGCGGCAGCGGCCGCCCTTCTTCACGATGATCTCGACCACGGCGCTGTGCAGCGAGTCCGACTTGTAGATCGGCGCGGTGCAGCCCTCGACGTAGTGGACGTAGGCGTCCTCGTCGACGATGATCAGCGTCCGCTCGAACTGGCCCATGTTCTCGGTGTTGATCCGGAAGTAGGCCTGCAGCGGGATCTCGACGTGCACGCCCTTCGGCACGTAGATGAAGGAGCCGCCGGACCACACCGCGGTGTTCAGCGAGGCGAACTTGTTGTCACCCGCCGGGATGACGGTGCCGAAGTACTCCTGGAACAGCTCCGGGTGCTCCTTGAGCGCCGTGTCGGTGTCGAGGAAGATCACGCCCTGCTCCTCCAGGTCCTCGCGGATCTGGTGGTAGACGACCTCCGACTCGTACTGCGCCGCCACACCCGCGACCAGCCGCTGCTTCTCCGCCTCGGGGATGCCCAGCTTGTCGTAGGTGTTCTTGATGTCCTCGGGCAGGTCCTCCCAGGACTCCGCCTGCTTCTCCGTGGACCGCACGAAGTACTTGATGTTGTCGAAGTCGATGTCCGACAGGTCCGAGCCCCAGGTGGGCATGGGCTTCTTCTCGAAGAGCTTCAGGCCCTTGAGACGCATCTTGAGCATCCACTCGGGCTCGTTCTTCTTCGCGGAGATGTCGCGGACGACGTCCTCGTTCAGGCCACGGCGGGCGGCGGCACCGGCTTCGTCCGAGTCGGCCCAGCCGTACTCGTACGTGCCCAGACCCTCGAGTTCAGGGTGAGCCGTCTCCAGGGGGGCAGTCATGCGGGGTTCCTCCCGGCGTTGCTTTCGGTGGTGTCAGATGCGGTGGATCCGGACGGCGGGGCGGTCTTCGGCACGAAGGTGGTGCAGACACCGTCTCCGTGGGCGATGGTCGCCAGCCGTTGTACATGGGTGCCGAGCAGGCGGGAGAAGACCTCGGCCTCCGCCTCGCACAGCTGCGGGAACTGCTCGGCGATGTGAGCCACCGGGCAGTGGTGCTGGCACAGCTGCTCCCCGGCGGAGGCGGGCGCCTTGCGCGTGGTGGCAGCGTACCCGTCCTGGCTGAGCGCCCTCGCCAGCGCCTGTGTGCGTTCCTCGGGGCCGGCCGCCTCGACGACCGCTCGGTAGCGCTCGGCCTGGGCGGCGACCCGGGCGCGGGCGAAGGCGGACACCGCGGCGTCCCCCAGCTGCCCGCCCCCGGCGGACTCGGCGATCCAGCGCAGGGCGTCGGCGGCGAGCTGGTCGTAGGCCTGGTCGAAGGCGTCGCGGCCGCAGTCGGTCAGCGCGAAGACCTTGGCGGGGCGGCCGCGGCCGCGGTTGCCGTAGACCCGCTTCTCGCGCGGTTCGACCATGCCCTCGGCCACGAGCGCGTCCAGATGGCGGCGTACGGCCGCCTGCGTCAGTCCGAGCCGCTCCGCCAGGTCGGCGGCGGTCGAGGGCCCGTGGAGCAGGACGGAGCGGGCGACGCGGTTGCGGGTGCTCCGCTCGCCGCTCGTCTGCTCCTCCCGAACCTCGGACACGTTTTTCACAAGGCCAGTGTTGCGTAATTCATCTCACCGAGGCAAGCGGCGGTCCAGTGGGTGGATGTCCGCTCCATCACTTAGGGCAACCTAAGCTGACCT
>NZ_JBYIQP010000146.1:0-6845 GCF_057707665.1 Actinacidiphila sp. bgisy167
ACCACGCTCCCCACACCCCCACCGGCCTTCCGCGTGGTTCTCAGCCGCTCTCAGCCGTTCTCAGCCGTTCTCAGCCGCCGATGCCGGCGCCCCGCAGCAGCGCGGCGAAGGAGACGGGGTCGAAGAGCTTCTGCAGGTCGTCCTGGGAGACCGCCGTGTCGTCGATCTTCACGTAGGGGGTGCCAGTGGCGCCGCTCTTGACGAACGCCTCCTCGGAGGCGGTCACGAACCGCGCGTAGGACTGACGGCGCACCGCCGTGTCGAAGGCGGCACCGCGCAGTCCCCTCACCTTGCCGGCGAGTTCCAGCAGGTACGCGTCGGTGAACCCGTCCACCTGCTCCTGCGGCTGGTTGGCGTAGAGCAGCTCGTGGTACGTCGCGAAGGCCCCGGTACCCGCCTCGACGGACGCGCGCAGGGCGTTCGCCGCCCTCTTGGAACCGCTGCCCTTGAGGTTCTCGTCCAGGAACGAGGCCAGGGTGTACCGCAGCTTGACGTCGCCGGCCTCGGCCAGCGCCGCCAGCTGCGGCCCGGCGGCCGTCTCGAACGCCTTGCAGACCGGACAGCGCGGGTCCTCGTAGATGTGGACGGTCCTCGGCGCGGCCGGGTCGCCCACCGTGACCGTCGTCCCGTCCGCCTCAAGACGCGCGGGCAGCGCGGCCAGCACCGCGGGGTCCGGCTTCACCGGCACGGCGCCGGCGGCGGACGACGCGGCGGGGGGACTCCCGGCGGCCGGAGCGGCCGGCGTACCGGAGCCGGTGGTCAGCAGCCCGCACCCCGTCACCGCCAGGGCCAGCAGCCCCGCGAGCGCCCCGCCCGCCGCGGCACGCGCCGAGGTGCGCGCGGTCCCGCGCGCGGCATTCCGTACGACCCTGACGACCATCGGCACTTCCCGTTCTTTCGGATCCGTTCCGCCCCGAACGGTAGGGCTTCGCAGGCCCGCGCGCCCGCCCACGCGCCGCCCGGAGCGCTGCCCCGAGGGGCGGCACCCCCGACAGCTGCCGGGCGACGTCTCTCAAGGGTCCGGGACAGGCCCGGGGATTCGGGGCGGATCCCGGCCGGAGCCGGCACCGATGTGCCGCGCCCGCCCGGGTGTGGAATCTGTCACAGCTTGGCAGCAATGCCCCTCCGGGGGCGGGGGGCCCGTCCTCCGCCCCCCGGAACCGGGTACGTTCGAGGCGTGGCTGGATCCAGGAACGAAAGCGGACGGGACGGGGACGTGCAGCAACCGCATCAGCAGTACGGCGGCTACCCGCAGCAGAACACCTCGCCGGGCGGGCAGCAGCCCCACCACGGCTTCGCACCGGCCGCCGAGGGTGAACCCGAGTACTTCGGCTCCGCGGCGTCGACGCCTTCGTACGACAACAGCCCCGGGCACACCCGCGCCTTCTCCATCGGCGACGCGCCCGACGCCTACGCCCCCTACCCGCCGCAGGCCACGCAGCAGGACCAGGTGGCCACCTACCGCGCGGGCCACACCACGGCGCCCCCGGCCGGCCCCCGGCTCGGGTGGAAGCCGCTGCTGAGCGGGATCGTCATGCGCCCGTCCGCCACCTTCTGGCAGATGCGCGACCACCAGGTGTGGGGCCCCGCCCTCATCGTCACCTTCCTCTACGGGCTGCTCGCCGTCTTCGGCTTCGACAGCGCCCGCGAGGACATCCTGGACGCCACCCTCTCCAACAGCGTCCCCTGGGTGGTGTGCACGGCCATCGCCGTCATCCTCTGCGGCCTGATGCTCGGCGCCGTCACCAACGCCCTCGCCCGCCAGCTCGGCGGCGCCGGCGCCTGGGCGCCCACGGTCGGCCTGGCCATGCTCGTCACCTCGCTGACCGACGCCCCGCGACTGGCCTTCGCCGTCTTCCTGGGCAGCGCCAACAGCTTCGTGCAGTTCCTCGGCTGGGCCACCTGGATCGGCTGCGCCTTCCTGCTGACCTCCATGGTCTCCAAGTCCCACGACCTGCCGTGGCCCAAGGCCCTGGGCGCGGCGTCGATCCAGCTCATCGCGCTGCTGGTGCTCTTCAAGCTGCCGGTGATCTGAGGCAGCCCGCTTTCGGGCGCCCCGCCTTCGGGCGCGCGGAAGCACGGGTAAGGGGTGCCGCTCCTGGAGTGGCACCCCTTACCCGCGTCGGATCACAGCGACCTGGTCATGCGGCTCAGACCGGCGTCCGGTGGAAGTTGAGGTAGGAACGCGACGGGGTGGGCCCGCGCTGCCCCTGGTACCGCGAGCCGTACTTGTCCGAGCCGTACGGGAACTCGGCCGCCGACGTCAGGCGGAACAGGCACAGCTGCCCGATCTTCATCCCCGGCCAGAGCTTGATCGGCAGCGTGGCGACGTTGGACAGCTCCAGCGTCACGTGGCCGGAGAAGCCGGGGTCGATGAAGCCCGCGGTCGAGTGCGTCAGCAGCCCCAGCCGCCCGAGGCTCGACTTGCCCTCCAGACGCGAGGCGATGTCGTCCGGCAGAGTGATCACCTCGTACGTCGAGGCCAGCACGAACTCTCCGGGGTGGAGGATGAACGCGTCGTCCCCCTCCGGCTCCACCAGCCGCGTCAGGTCCGGCTGCTCGACGGCCGGGTCGATGTGCGGGTACCGGTGGTTCTCGAACACCCGGAAGAAACGGTCCAGCCGGACGTCGATGCTCGACGGCTGCACCATCGACGGCTCGTACGGGTCGATGCCGACGCGCCCGTTGTCGATCTCGGTCCGGATGTCCTTGTCAGAGAGAAGCACTCCTGCAGAGTACGCGTGGGCGGGGCTCCGGGCCGAATCGAGCCGACCCGGCCCGAAGAACCCCGCGTCACGTCCGACCTGCGCGTCCGGACCTAGGCGGGCCTACTTGCCGCTGTCAGCCGCCACGGGGACGGCACTGCGCAGCCGGGCACACCGTGGACACCTGATCAACCGGCCGGGGCCGAGCCTTCCGGCGCCCAGGTTCTGCATCGGGAACGTAGCGGTGCTGAATACGTGCCCTTCGGCACAACGAACGACGGTGCGATCCATCGCTCCCCTTCTCCCCGGTACCTCAACGACGAAAGCCACACTAGGGGATGAAGCAACCCCTGCCTCATATGGCACTCCGCCCTCTCGGGCACGCAGGCATCCCACACCGTACGCCTCCGCCGCCTCCCTCAGCACACTTTTCAGAGCGACGCGAAGGCCCCGGCGCCATGCGTCCGGGCCTGACATGGGGTACAGTATGCGAGGTCAGATACCTCAACAGGTGTCTTACGCGGGTGTAGTTTAATGGTAGAACATGAGCTTCCCAAGCTCAGAGCGCGAGTTCGATTCTCGTCACCCGCTCCACGCAAAAGCCCCAGGCCAGCGGCCCGGGGCTTTGTTGTTGTCCAGACCATTCCTTGTCCCGCCAGCCCTCCACAAGCCCTTTCTGCTGGCAGAGACCCGGCCTTGGCGTCCTTTCGCGCGATCCGCGAGCCTTTCCGCGCCGGACTTCTCAAATAGCGAGACGCATTTTCTGTGAACTGGGTCATAGAAGTGTGAGGCGTTGGGCATTGCGAAGGCAATACCGCTTCCCGCGAACTCCGTCCGCGGACATGGAGCGGAGACAGGACCGCTGTTGCTGAGCGGTCCCGCCTCCGCCACGCCGCCTCGGGCGAGGTCGTCACAACCTCAGCCGGAGTGCTCCTGCGTCTCCGCCTGGGCCCGCTCGACTGCTTCGCCGCGCTGCTGCCGGACTTCGGCATCGATGCTCTTCGCGAGCTTGCGCTGGTGCTTCTTCTTGGAGTGCTGGTAGATCAGTTGTGCCTTCGGGCTGGACTGGCCCGCGCGGACCATGAGGTCCTTGAGCTTGGCGCCCGAGTCGGCGGCCAGGGTATTGCCGGTATGGCGCAGGTCGTAGAACCGGAAGTTGTCCGGCAGACCCGCAGCTATCCGCGCCTTGCGCCACTTCCGCCCGAAGGAGGATCGCCGCAGGGCGGCTCCTCGCTCGCCCACGATGAGGAGTCCGTCCGGCTCCTTCTCGGCGAACCATTGAAGGTGGCGACGCAGCTCAGGCACCACGAAGTCGGGCAGGTAGACCGCACGCGTGCCCGCCCGCGATTTCGGAGCGCCAATAACCTTCTGACCGCTGGTCAGCTCCGGTGCGGCACGCCTGATCCACACGATGCCCTCGTCGAGGTCGATGTCACGGCGCCGCAGCTCCGCCAGTTCTTCGGGACGGAGAGAGGCGAAGGCGCCCAGGAAGATCATGATCCGCCAGCGTGGTCCGATGGCTTCAGCCAGCGTGTAGACCTGTTCGACCTCCGCGACGTCGCGTTCATCTGCCTCCTCCTTGCCGGCGCCCTTGATACGGCATGGGTTGCTCTTGAGCAGATCGTCGTCGACCGCCGTCTGGAGCACGGCTTTCAGCAGGCGGTAGGACTTGGCGACCGTCGTCTTCGCGCTGTTGGTCGCCTTGAGCCGCTCGGCCCGCCAGACGCGCACGTCCGCCGGTTGGATCTCGTCGAGGTCCAACGCCCCGAAAGCGGGCAGGATGTGGAGCCTGAGCAAGCGGGTGTACAGATCCTCGGTGGTCGCCGCGAGGCCGCGCTCCCGCACCCACTTGTTGGCGAAGTCCTCGAAGTTGACCGCGCCGACGTCGGGGTCGGTCCAGTGCTTGCGTTCTATGTCCGCCTGCGTGAGCGTGAGCCAGGTCGTCGCCTCGGTCTTGGTCTCGAAGGTGTGTGGCGCGTAGCGCCGTTTACCGTCCGGAGCCCAGTAGCGGGCCTGGAAGCGTCCCGACTCGGTCTTGCGTACGCTGCCGAACTCACGCCGCCGCTGCGGCTTGCCCGCCATCAGGCAGCACTGCCGTAGCTGGACCGAACCCGCCGTGCGGGCTGGACGGTGTGGACCTCGATGTAGGCGGTAAGGACGGTCTCGGAGAGGCGGACGTGGCGTCCGACCTTGACGAAGGCGATGCGGCGCTCCGCGATGAGGCGCCGGACGAAACGGATGCCGGTGCCGAGGCGTTCGGCTGCCTCTTCCACCGTGAGGAGGCGGTCAGTGGTGTGTGTCACCCCCTTCGCAGCGTGAGGGGTCTGCGTGGAGGCATGGGGTATCGCCGACCGGGGCACGGCGTGGTCCTCTCTTCGCAGGCCTGTGGCACGGCAATGCCGGCCTGCGGGGATCGATCATTCGGGATGGCGGTTGTGTGTTGCTCCGGCCCTGTGACGCGAGGGCCGTTGGCCGGAAGTCCGCTTACGTGTCACTACTGGGGACGCTGTCGTCGGCCGCGTCCTCACCCGGCGCCTGCCCGTAGGTCTCCAGCATGTGACTACTGGCGACCTGGGCGATGGCGTTGGAGACCATCACGTCGGCCTCTTCGCGGATGTCGGGGTGCTCGGCGAGGTAGGCGTCGAGGGCGTCTCTCGCCTTCGAGAAGGCTGCGTTGGCGCGCTGCGTCTCGCGGTAGGCGTCGACGACGGAGTCGATGAGCTTCATGGCGCGGGCCTTGGCGGCGAGCTGCGGCGGACCGACAAGGTTCCGCAGGTCGATGCCGAACACCTCGGCGAACCCGATCGCCTCGTCAACGTTGATGCGGCGCTTGCGGTTCTCGATGCGCCAGACAGCGGACGGGTTCATGTCGAAGCCTGCCTCGTTCAGGCGGTCGGACAGGGAGTTGGTGCTCCAGCCGCGGGCTTCGCGTTCCAGCTTGATCCGTACGGCGACGTTCTCCTCGCCGCTGATCAGGACGCCTTGCTGGGGTTCCTCGTCCACCGCGACCAGTCCCTTCTGTTCGTAGCGAGTCTCTGCCGTTCGCAGACAGTAAAAGCGTAGCAGGCATCCTGCGATACGCAAAAAACTTCTGCAATCGGCAATCGTGTGCCATGCTGGTACTCCCACCAGCACCGCGCCCGAGGCGCCCGACCCCCAAGACACGAAAAGCCCCCCAGCAGAGCCGGGGGGCCAAGCGCAAACCTCACAACCGCCATCCCTAGCGATCAACCCGCGTGGCCGGGATTGCCGTCCCATATGGCCCGCGAGCAGAGGAGCTGACGTCAGTATGCCCGATCCGCAGCCGAACCTGCCATCCCTCCCCGCTGCCCCCTCCGTGTGGCCGACCGTCGCGATACCCGGCCGGCTGGCCCAGCCCGCACCGCCGACACCAGCGCCCGCAGAACCGCCCGCCGACGAACCCGAGCCCGCCCCGGCATCCGAGGGCCAGCAGGTGCTGGCCGATCTGCGCGAGCAGATCCGCCGGTACGTCGTACTGCCGAACGAGGAAGCCTTCACCGCCGTGACCCTCTGGGTCGCGGCCACCCACCTGCAGACCGCGTGGCAGCACGCACCGAGGCTGGCCGTGGTCGGACCGGCCAAACGGTGCGGCAAGTCACGGCTCCTGGACGTGATCACCGAAACCGTCCACGACCCGCTCATCACGGTCAACGCCTCAGCCGCAGCAGTGTTCCGGTCCATCACCGACACCCCGCCCACACTGCTGGTCGACGAGGCCGACACCCTCTTCGGGTCCGCGAAAGTCGCGGAGAAGAACGAGGAGATGCGCGGCCTGCTCAACGCGGGGCATCAACGCAACCGGCCCACGCTCCGGGTCTCCGGACCCAACCACGAAGTATCGAAGTTCCCCACCTTCGCCATGGCCGCCCTCGCGGGCATCGGCGACCTGCCCGACACGATCATGGACCGGTCGGTCGTCATCCGGATGCGCCGACGCAGGCCGGGCGAGAAGGTGGCGGAGTTCCGAAGCTTCCGCGACACCCCCTCCCTCCACGCACTGCGCGACCGGCTCACACAGTGGCTGGCCCCACTCCACACCGACGCGATCGAACTGACGCCGACCATGCCGGTCGAAGACCGCGCCGCCGACACCTGGCAGCCGCTGATCGCCATCGCCGA
>NZ_JBYIQP010000147.1:0-6750 GCF_057707665.1 Actinacidiphila sp. bgisy167
TTTCGAAGACAGTGTGGAAGAAGTCCTCGAACGCCTCGTGTGACCGGCCGGAGCGTGCGGTGATCAGTGTGCCTTCCCAGGCGCTGAGCACGAACCGTGCCGTCCGCTCGGTGTCGAGGTCCGCCCGCAGGTCGCCGTCCCGCTGTGCCTCGGCGAGGGCGCCCGCGATCCGCGAGGCCCAGTGCCCGAGGGACGCGCGGACGCCGGCGCGGATCGTCTCGCTGTGGTCGGCGATCTCGGCGCCGAAGTTGCCGAACATGCAGCCCCGGGTGAAGTCCGCGTCCACGGTCTCGTCGCGCAGGAACTCGAAGTGCGCGCGCAGCCGTGCCAGCGGCGCACTGCCCGGTGCCGCCAGCTCGTGCGTCCGCCGGCCCGCGCCGTAGCGGTCGAGCGCGACGAGGGCCAGCGACTCCTTGCTGTCGAAGTGGTTGTAGAACGACCCCTTCGGCACCCCGGCCGCGTCCGTGATGTCCTTCACGCCCGCGGCGTTGTACCCCTTCGCGTGGAACTGCTCGACCGCGGCGTCGAGGATCGCCTCGCGCATGCTCTGCCGGGCCATGGCCACCTCCTCCGGCGCAATACGGCCAGTCGTCTCCCGGCTGTCAACATACACCCGGGACGGCGCCGGCCCGCCGGGTCAGGCCGCCGTGTCCAGCACGATCCGGAAGCGGGCCTTTCCGGCCATCATGCGCTCGTAGGCCTCCGGGGCCCGCGACAGGGGCATCGTCTCGACGATCGGGCGGACGCCGGAGCGCAGGCTGAACTCGAGGTTGTCCTCGTTGTCGATGGAGGAGCCGGTCAGGCTGCCGCTGACGGTGCGTGAGCCGAGGACCAGGTCGGGCGCGGCGACGGAGATCGGGTCCATGGGGACGCCCACCACGACCATGTGTCCGCGCGCGGCGAGTCCGGGCACCAGAGGGGCCATGGACGCACCGTTCGCCGCCGTGGCGACGATGGCGTCCGCGCCGCCCAGCTCGCGCAGTGCGGCCCCCGGGTCCTGCGCCGAGCTGTCGATGTAGTGGCTCGCGCCGAGTTCCAGGGCGAGCTTCTCCTTCTCCCAGCCCCGGGCGATGGCCGCGACGCGGTAGCCGAGCCGGGTGGCGTACTGCACGCCCAGGTGGCCGAGGCCGCCGATGCCCTGGATCGCGACGAGTGCGCCGGGCCGCAGCTGGAGCCGGCTCAGGGCGCTGAAGGTGGTGAGGCCGGCGCAGAGCAGCGGGGCGGCGAGGGTGGGGGACAGGCCCTCCGGAACCCGCGCCAGACCGCTGCTGCGGGCGATCATCACCTCGGCGTAACCGCCGTCGGTGGTGGTGCCGGTCCGGTGCTGATCGGTGCAGTTGACGAAGTCGCCGCGGCGGCAGGGCGTGCACTCGCCGCAGTGGCCGCCCAGGAAGCCGACGCCCACGCGGTCGCCCACGCGCCAGGCGGTCACGCCCTCGCCGACGGCGTCGATGACGCCGACGACCTCGTGGCCAGGGACGACCGGCTGGGTCGGGTCGGCGCGTATGCCCTCCACGGCGAGGGCGTCGGAGTGGCAGACACCGCAGCTCTCGACCCTCAGCCGGACGTGCCCGGCGGGCGGAGCCGCGACCTGGCGGGTGACGAGTTCGAAGTCGCGGGTGCCTGTGACCTCGAATGCGCGGTACGTGGACATGGTTTCTCCTCGGCTGCTCGAGCGGGTTGGGGTTGAGGTGGCCCGGCGGGGTGCTGCGAAGTGAGCGCGGCGGCGCGCGGTGGCGCGGACCGGTCCCGTCACTTCGGCGCGACGGGAACCACCGAAAGACAATATGACCGGTCGTCTTAAGCGCGTCAAGCGCCACCCGCGCCTCGGGCGGCGCAAGGGGGCGGGCGGTGGTGGGGCGGACATGGCGACGCCGGCCCGCCCTCACGGTGTGGGGCGGGCCGGCGTGATGTGCCGAGGTCTCGGCTGCCGGGTCAGGTGGCCGGGACGGCGCGGGCGCTGCTCGCGGATGCCGCGAGCGGCAGCGCGCCGCCGAGGTGGTCGCGGGGTCGGTCGGGGCTCAGAGGCAGTACCGGACGAGCCATTCGTCGGCGGAGTAGGCGTTCCTTGCCGGGTCGGGCGCGGCGGCCGGGCGCTCCTGGATCATCTGGTCGGGTCGGACGCGCTCCGGCAGTTTGCCGAACCGGGCCTTGCGCGCCGTCGCGGCGGCGTCAGGGGTCTTGTGTGATGAGGGCGGCATGGCGTCGTCTCCTCCGCGGGGGTGTCGATTCATCGACGATGCCCCGCTCGTCATCACCTGTCAAGAAGGTGATCAACTTCGGTGCTGTGACCTGGCTCGCGCGGTTCTCGGGAGGGTGGCACTCGACTGCCGCCGGGTGGCGGCGGAACTCCCGCCGGGGCGCCGCGACCTGGGGCGGAGCGGGCCGCCCTCGCGCGGGTGCGCCTCAGATGCCGGACGCGAGCCGCCGCAGGATCCGCTCCGCGGGCTCCTCGGTGGCGTGCCGGTACCCCGTACCCGCCCACAAGTGGATGCGCTCCTGGTCGCCGGCGGCGGCAGCCGCCTTGCGCATCGGGCCGGTCAGGTGGTGCAGGGCCGGGTAGCCGGTCGGGGCCGCTTCGCTGTGGCGGTCGGTGAAGCCGTTGCGCAGCGCCCTGGCCGGGCGCCCCGTGAAGGCCCGGGTGACCACTGTTTCGGTGCGCGCCGGGTCGGCCAGCGCCGCCCGGTGCGGCGCCGAGGTGCCGGCCTCGTCGGCGCGCAGGAGAATGGTGCCGACCATGACCGCGTCGGCTCCGGCGCGCAACGCACCGGTCACGGCAGCCGGGGTCGCCACGCCGCCGGCGGCGACGAGCGGCAGGGCTGCGGCGGCGCGCACCTCGCCGAGCAGCTCCTCCAGCGGGACGGGCGCCGGCATGTGCTGCGGAGTGAGCGTCCCCGAGTGCCCGCCCGCGGCGGACGCCTGCACGGCCAGCATGTCGGCCCCGGCCTCCGCGGCCGCCCTGGCCTCCGCGGCGGAGGTGACGGTCTGCACGACGAGGCTTCCTGCGGCGCGCAGCGCGGAGACGACGGGCGCCTGCGGAATGCCGAAGGTGAAGCTCACCACCGGCACCGGGTCGGCGAGGAGGAGGGCGACCTTGTCCGCCCAGTGGTCGTCGTCCTCGACCGGCTCCGCGGCGAGCGTGTCGATGTCGTACGCGGCGGCGTCGCGGGCGATGGCACGGGCGTAGCGCCGGAAGGCGCCGGGGTCGACCGGGACGGGGTTGGGCGCGAAGAGGTTGACCCCGAAAGGCACGCCCGTGGGCCGGACGGCGGCGATCTGCTCGGCCAGCGCTTCGGTGGTGCGGTATCCGCCGGGCAGGAAGCCCAGGCCGCCGGCCTCGGCGGCCGCGGTGACCAGGGCGGCGGTGGTGGGACCGCCGGCCATGGGCGCGGCGAGGAGAGGTGTGTCCACCCCGAGTGCGGGCAGCGGCGAAACCATGGTGTGAGTGCTCCTCCTGCGCGGTGGCGCCACTCGCTCGAGGAGTGAGCGGCCTCGGTGCGGTGCCGGCCGGGTGTGCTCGGCGGCCCGCAGTTGCCAGTATACGACCGCCCGACTACGGTTTATTAGACCGGTCGACTATTTCTTGGGTGCTGACGCTCCGGACGCGGACCGGAACAGCCCCCAGATGAGAACGAAGGAGAACCGACATGAGCGCTGACCCGACGGACGTGGCGAACAACCCCATGCGCGAGGTGGTGTCCCGCTGGAAGGCCGCCTTCGACGGCCACCGGCCGGACGAGATGGCCGCGCTGTTCACCCCCGACGCGCTGTTCCAGGGCTTCGGTCCCGAGACCACGGCCGGCCGGGAGCAGGTGCGCGCCTACTACGAGGCGGTTGCCGAGGGCCGCTGGGCCGACGTGGGTGAGATCCGGGGTTACCGCATCGGCGACGAGGTGGCCGGCGGCTTCGCCGACATCGTCTTCCGGGACGCGGCGGGGTGGGCGGCCCCCGTGCACCTCTCGCTCGTCCTGCAGCGCGAGGGCGACGGCTGGCTGATCCGCGCCTACCACGTCTCCCGCATCCTCGCCGACCACTGAGCCCATGAAGTGGCTCCTGGCGGCAGCGCGTTGCGAGGTCTGGCCTCCCAGGAGGGAGGCAGCCGGTCGTGGCGCCGCCCGGGCCCGCGGGCGCAGGGTTGGTGGTGCGTCACCGGCCCGGCCGCCCGCTCGAAGGGACGGCCTTGCCGTTTCCCGTCTTTTTGTTTTTGTTCCGTTTCCAGGAGAGGCGACATCGTGAAGGAGTTCCTGGTCGAGCTCACCACCACCGTTCCCGAGGGCACCGATCCGGCCGAGGTCGACCGGCGTCGCGCGGCCGAGTCCGTCCGGGCCGCGGAACTGGCCTTTGCCGGGCACCTCGTGCGGTTGTGGCGTCCGGTGGGCGAGATGCGCAGCATCGGGCTGTGGCGTGCCGAGGACGATGCGCAGCTGTACGAAGAGGTCCTCGGCACGCTGCCGTTGTGGCCGTGGATGTCCGCGGCCGTCACCGCCGTGCAGTCGCACCCCAACGACCCGGGAAGGGCGGACGGCGCCGGCTGACGCGCACGCCGTACAACCTGCCGCGAGCGGCTGTGCACGACGCCCCGCGGCATCCGCAGCACACGCCCGCACGGCCCTCGGGCGCCCGGAAACGGGCGCGACGGGGGCCGCGCCGCGTGCGCACAGGGATCCCCTTGTCGAGGAACATGTCATGAGCAAATCAATAGGTTCGCCCGCCGTCGCCGCCGGCGGCCTTCTCGTCGCGCCCTGGGGCCATGTGGCCCGGGCCGCGGCGGCGCTGGCGGCGGCCATGGGCGTCGGCCGCTTCGTCTACACCCCGATCCTGCCCCTGATGCAGGCGCAGGCACGCCTGACGGTGGGGGCCGGCGCCCATCTGGCCACCGCCAACTACGTCGGCTATCTCGCCGGGGCGCTCGCCGGGACCTTCCTGCCCCGGCTGGCCCGCTCGACCCCTGTCCTGCGGGGGTCGCTGCTGCTGCTCGTGGCGAGCCTCGCCGCCATGCCGCTCACACGCACGACCGCGGTGTGGCTGGTGCTGCGCCTGGTCGCGGGCGCTGCCAGTGCGACGGTCTTCGTCATCGCCGTCAACGCGCTTCTCGGGCGGCTGCGTGAGCACCCCGCCCACCTGCCCGGCTGGGGCTTCGGCGGGATCGGCGCCGGGATCGCCCTGTCCGGTCTGCTCGTCCTCGCGTTGCGCGGCTTCGCCGACTGGCGGGCCGCCTGGGGGGCGTCCGCCGCCCTCGCCGCGCTGCTCTCGGCGCCGGCCTGGGGGATACGGACGGAATCCGCTCCTGCCGCGCCGGACGTCCCGGCCCCCGCAGGGCGGCGCAGTGAGGAGGCGCCGCGCACGCACCGCTGGTTCGGCGCCCTGTTCGCCTCGTACACGCTGGAAGGCGTCGGCTACATCATCGCCGGCACGTTCCTGGTCGCTGCGATCGACCAAGGCTCGCCCGGCCGGCTCGGCACCGCGGCATGGGTGCTGGCCGGGGTGGCGGCCGTCCCCTCCGCCGCGCTGTGGGCGCGCCTGGGGCGGCGCTGGTCCCGTCCGGACGTGCTGCTCGCCGCACTCGTCCTGCAGGCCGCCGGGATCGCCCTGCCCGTTGTGGTCGGGGGGCCCGCCGCGGCGCTGGCCTCCGCGTTCCTCTTCGGCGGCACCTTCATCGGCGTGAGCACGGTGGCCCTCGCCGCGGGCACGCATCTGCGGTTCCCGCGCGCGGTCGCCCTGCTGACCGCCGGCTACTCGGTCGGTCAGATCCTCGGCCCCCTGGCTGTCGAACCCCTGGTGCGGCACGGCTACCGGCAGGCACTGGTCCTCGCGGCTCTCGTCGTCCTGGCCGCCGCATTGGCGGCCTTGGTGCTGCGTGCCGGGTTCCCGCACCGCATGGACGCGTCCGGCGTCGGGTAGGCGACCCAGGGCCGATTTGCCGCAAATGGGATTTTTGCCCTTTGACATTTCTCGACCGGTCGTCTACTTTCTGAACTGACCGGTCGACTAGTGCCGGAGTCCGTGCAACGACATCCTTGGAGAAGGAACCATGAACGTTCAGGGTCGGAAGGTCGCAGTCGTGACAGGTGCCTCGCAGGGCATCGGCGCCGGGCTGGTCGAGGGCTACCGCAAGCTGGGGTACGCCGTGGTCGCCACCTCGCGCAGCATCGGCGAGTCGACCGACCCGGAGGTGGTGACGGTCCGGGGGGACATCGCCGACCGGGACACCGCGCAGCGCGTGATCGACACCGCGATGGAGCGCTTCAGCCGGGTGGACACACTCGTCAACAACGCGGGCATCTTCGTCGCGAAGCCGTTCACCGAGTACACCGAGGAGGACTACCGCGCTGTGCTGCATGTGAACGTGGACGGCTTCTTCCGCATCACCCAGCTCGCCGTGGACCGCATGCTGCAGCAGGGCGGGGGGCACGTCGTCCAGATCTCCAGCAGCCTCGGCGACCAGGCGGACGCGAAGGTGACGTCGGTGCTGGCGTCCCTGACGAAGGGCGGCCTGCAGGCGGCGACGCGGGCGCTGGCGATCGAGTACGCGACGCGGGGCGTCAGGGCGAACGCGGTGGCGCTGGGGACCATCAAGACGCCCATGCATCCGGAGGAGACGCACGAGGCCCTGGCGGGGCTGCACCCCATGGGGCGTATGGGGGAGATCGACGACATCGTCGAGGCGGTTCTCTACCTGGAGCAGGCGCCTTTCGTGACAGGGGTGACCCTCCCCGTGGACGGCGGTCAGACCGCCGGCCGTTGAGCGGC
>NZ_JBYIQP010000148.1:0-6677 GCF_057707665.1 Actinacidiphila sp. bgisy167
AGGTCAATGCCATTCTGGGGCCATACCGGGGCAGCACAAAAGGACCTGACGGGAAAGTCAGTAGTCGCTTCCCTGCGGGAGGCAGCGTCCTCGCGGCTTGCTGACCCAAGATTAACTGATGCTCCGTCACCCGGTTGGACATCTCTTCACATTTTTCTTATCCGGGTCGTCACACCCACTCCCACCTGCGATAACGCCCTGGGCGGCAACACCTCCCCACCCCGTTCGACCGAACGCCTTCGCCGGTCTCGAGGTGCGGGGCGGGTGCGGATGATCGCCATATAGGTCTCGAGGACGCGCTGGCAGTCGTGCCGGGGGCCACATCCCGCCTGCCCCGTCCACAAGGAGGTTCAGCTCGATGCGTGGTGCTCGTATCCTGGCGATGGCGACGATGACCGCTGCGGCAGTGGTCCTTCCGAACGCGCAGGCTTTCGCCGTGGTCGACGTCAACGTCGCCCAGAACGGACGCTCCGTCACCGTCACGGCCAACTCGGAGGTCTGCCAGACGCCCGGCGCGATGGTGAACGCCAACGCCTTCCCGTCCGGTCTGCTGCGCAACGCCCTGAACTTGAGCGCTGCGACCCCGGGCGGTCCGCTGACCGGTACCTTCACGATCCCCGAGGACGCGCCGGCCACCACCTACACCATCACCGTCAGCTGCATGGTCGGCCCGAAGTCCGACCAGGGCAGCGTCGGCACCCTCACCGTTCCCCCCACGACCACGACCGGTGACCGCGACGGCGGGACCACCCCGACCACCCCGCCCGGCACCGGGCCGAACGACGACGACCCCGACGACCGGGATCACGGCGGACACGGCGGACACGGCGGGCACGACGACGACGAGTACGGTGACGACTACGACAACGACTACGGCGACTACGGCCGTGGCGGCCACGGCCGCGACAAGTGCTCGTGGGGCGGGCACGGCCGGGGCGGCCGCGGTGACGACAACGGCCGCGGTGACGACAACGGCCGCGGTGACGACAACGGCCGCGGCGGCTACGGCGACCGCGACGGCAAGTGCCACAAGGGCCACCACGGCCGCGGCGGGCGTGACTACGACAACGACCGCGGCAACGACCGTGGCAACGACCGCGACAATGACAACGACTACGGCGCGCCCGACACGGGCTTCGGCGGTGCGACCGGCATGAACACCGCCGAGACCCTCACCGGCGCGTCCTTCCTGGCCGCCGCGGCGGCGGGCGGCGTGTTCCTGCTGCGCCGGCGTCGCACCCAGGCCTGACGCTCCACCCCCTCTTCACAGCGAGCGGTCACTCCGCCCCGGGCCCGCACAGGGGCCCGGGGCGGGCTGCTGCCCAGACCCTCATCCCGTGGCCGCACAGCGGCGCAACGGCCCGGCCGCCTTCTGGACGTCACTCCCCCGGCCTATACGAACGCTCCCGCCGGGGACGGTGCGTGGTGCACTGATCACGCACCGTACGGCGAAGGAGCGGCGTGGTGACGAAGGCAGCCCGGACCACCGGCCCCATATCCCGCGGACGGCGCGGCCTCCCCCACGTGGCTCTCGCCGTCCTCTGCGCCTCGGCACTCCTGCCGGCCGCCTGCTCGGCACCCCCACCGGAGCACGGTCGTGCGGCGCCGGCGGGCATCTCCTCCCCGGCGACGGCTGATCCCGCACTCGCCGGCTACTACCGGCAGCGGCTCGACTGGCGGCGCTGCCCGGACCAGCCGTCGTTCCAGTGCACCACGCTGCGGGCCCCCCTCGACTACGCCCACCCCGAGGCGGGTGACATCCGTCTGGCGGCGACCCGCAAGAAGGCCACCGGGAGCGGTGCCCCACGCATCGGCTCGTTGCTGTTCAATCCTGGCGGTCCCGGTGAACCCGCGATCACCTCTTTGTGGTCGTACGCCGGGGCGTTCTCACCGGCCGTGCGGGCCTCCTACGATCTGGTCGCCGTCGACCCGCGCGGGGTCGGTTCCAGCACGCCGGTGCGGTGCGGCGCCGACTCGCTCGGCGCCTCGCGGGGAAAGCGCCCCTTGCCGGGCGCGGCGGGGACGGGCGGGCCGGACTTCGCGACGGCGGGCGACGAAGCCGCCCGTGAGACCGCCTCCGCGTGCGAGCGCGGCGCGGGGCGGCTGCTTCCCCACGTCGGCACGCTCGCATCGGCCAGGGACATGGACCTCCTGCGCGTCCTGCTCGGCGACGCGCGGCTGCACTACCTCGGCTTCTCCTACGGCTCCTACCTCGGTGCGAGCTACGCCGGACTTTTCCCCTCCCACGTCGGCCGCATGGTGCTCGACGGCGCCGTCGATCCGACGCTCGACGGCGTGCGCAGCCTGCTGGGCCAGGCCCGGGGCTACCAGATCGCCTGGGACTCCTTCGCGGCCGACTGCGCCGCCCGCCCCGGCTGTCCCGTGGGCCACTCCGCGACCGAAGCGGGGCGCATCCTCGACACGCTGGTCGACGCCCTCGACCGCGCCCCGCTACGGCAGGGCAAGGACGTCGTCGTCGACGGCGACAGCCTCCTCGATGCGGTCACCAACGGGCTCATGGCGCCCGCGTGGGAGACGCTGCGCGCCGCGCTCCGCGAGGTACGCATCGGCGGCACCTCTGCACTCCAGAAACTCGTCGGCGCCCTCGACGCCTCCGGCTTCAGCGGCGACGCGTACGTCGCGATCACCTGCCTCAGCGGCAGTCTGGGTCCACGCGCCACTCCGGCGCAGGCGCGCGCAGCACTCCCCGAGTTCCTGCGCACCTCGCCCCGTTTCGGCAGGTACTTCGCCCGCCAGCTCTCGACCTGCGCCCACTGGCCGGTCCCCGCGGACCAGCCGGCCGGACCCGTCACCGCGCACGGCTCGGCGCCGATCCTGGTGGTCGGCACCACCCGCGACCCGGCGACTCCTTACTCCGAGGCCCGCGCCCTGGCCCGCCAGCTCTCCTCCGGCCGCCTCCTCACCTATGACGGCGACGGCCACACCGCCTACCTCATGTCCGTCGGCTGCGTCGACGACGCCGTCGACCGCTACCTGACCCACGGCCGACTGCCGCCCATGGGGACGGTCTGCGCCTGACATCCCCGGCGACGGAATGGCAGCTCGTGGCCAAGGCGGTGCCCGACGCCGAGCTGCTCACGGCCACCCACGATCTCGCGATCCGCCTCGGAAACGGCCCTACGGGCGCTTACGGTCTTGGCTCCTGCGCCGGAGCACGGGCCACTGACGTCACGCTCCGCACGCTCGCAGAGACACGCCCGACCCACTCCACGCAGGGCAGTCCGACCGCGGTCACCTGAAGAGCCGCAGGACCCGCAGACCCCGTACGTGGTCCTCGCCCTCGCGCGCCTTGAGGTCCTCGGGGGGCTTCCAGTCGGCGTGCAGGGCGGCCCAGAAGTTCGTCCACGCCTGGGTCTCCGTCGGCCCGCGCCCCACCGCGTCGGTCCCCGGACAGGTCACGACGTAACCGTCGCCGTCCTGCCGGATCCTCACCGCTGGCTCGACCATGGCCCACCTCGCGTTCCGGTGCACCGCACCCGAATCACGTCAAGGATCACCCGGTCGGCGAGGGCGCGCAACAGCGCTCCCTGTGGGCCGTCCGGAGGACCCCCACGTGCGGGCGGCACGTAGGAGTCACCTGTAGGCGGCCGCCTCGTGCCGGCGGCCGCCCACCTGTCTCCGGCGCCCCGGCCGGTGGCCGACCGAGGCGCCGAAAGCCCGCACCCGGGCCGCCCACGAGGGGCGTCACCCGGCGAGGCCGCACGGCGGACGCCTCCGGTGAGGTAGCGCAGCCGCCTGAGCGTGTAGGCGAAGACCGGGCGGAAGGCGGGCAGGGCGCTGACCGGCCGGTGGGACGTGCCGCTCATCTCGGCGACCCTTCTGGATGTGCACGGTGTGCTGGGGAGCGGGCGTCAGTACGGGAGGGGCTTGCCGGACGGCGTCCGCAGGTCGATCGGAGGGCGCGACGGCGCCGGTTTCTTCGGTCGCTGGACGCGGATGCGGCGCATGGTCATCACTCCTTCGGCAACGCGGCCCGTGCAGGGCGGACTCCTCCAGTCCTACGCCGTGGGCCGTGAGCCCCGCGTCAGGTAACGTCCCGAAAGCCACCCCTATGCCCCGATTACTCCTCCATCTTTGGGGTGAGGCGCCCGCCGGGTCGTGTTCGCGCTGCTCAAAAGGTTGCGGACACCCATCGCGACTCACGGCGATCCCTCGCGCACAACGCACCGTCGGCGACCCCCGCGACCCCTGGACGCCAAGCGCGGGTGCCGGACCACGACGGGGGGGAACGCGGTCCGGCACCCACACAGCTCACGTCTGACCGGGATGCCGCCGTTCATGCGCGCCGCGCGGCGCCCGGCCCGCGCATCCCCGGTCACGCGGCCATGCCGGCGGCCGCCGTCTCCAGGGCGCGGCATGGGGTCGCCGGCGGAGCCGATGGGGCGTGACCGCCGCAGTCCGCCATGACATCGCCGGACTGCGGCGGTCACGCCCCATGGCGCTCCGTCAGTCCCTGCAGCCGATCGCCGGCCTCGGCTCATGCGGCCCCGGGGGGCATGTCGGCCCGACGGTGTGCGAGGGACACGGCACCCGAGCGGGCCTGCCCATGGCCGTCACATTCCGCGACGGGCAGGCCGCGCTCCCTGCGTCCGGGCGTCCGCCGCCGCGTCGGCTCCGGCCTGCGCACCGACGTTCGGCGGCGGCCCACCGAGCGCTTCGCGCATGACCGCGACCACGGCCATGTCGTCCCGCAGCGGGGCTCCCGCGTGGGCCAGCACGTCGTCGGTCATCTTCTCCACGAGCCTGTCGGGGCTGCGCTCGCCCCACTCGGCGAGCCGGATGATGAGCGGGTAGAACTCCCCGGCGCTGTTCCGGGCCTCCGTCACTCCGTCGGTGTACAGCAGCAGCCGGTCACCGGGGACGAAGGGGAAGGCGGTGGGGGCGTAGCTGCTCCTGGTCAGGCCGCCCAGGCCCAGTGGTGGAGCGGGTTCCGGTACGTCGCACGTGGTGACGTGCCCGTCGTGGAGGAGGAGCGGCGGCAGATGCCCGCAGCTGACCACGCGCAGACACGGCTCGTCGTCGGGGACCTCCACGACGGCCGCGGTGACGAAACGCTCCCCGAGGTCGGCTTCCTCCGGCCCGCCCCCCGACTCGGTGAGCTCCCAGCGGACGGCGGCCTCCAGCGTCTGCATGAGCTCAGCCAGCGGCGCCTGCCGGTGCGCGGCGGCGCGGAAGGCCCCGAGAACGGTGCTGGTGTCCCCGATGGAGCCGAGGCCCTTGCCGCGCACGTCGCCGATGAGCAGACGGGTGGCCCGCGCCGTGCGGGCGACGGCGTACAGGTCACCGCCGATGCGGTCGCCGTCGCCGGCGCTGCGGTACGCCGCGGCGATGGTCACCGGACCGGCGCGGGCGGGGAGCGGCCGAAGCAGCACCCCCTGGGTCGCCCGCGACACCTCGCGCAGCTCCGCGAGCTCGCGTCTGCGGCGCTCGCGCAGGACGCTGATCAGGACGAGCAAGACGGAGAGCGCCATCAGCGAGCCGAGCTGGACGAGCACGTTCTCCGAGGACAGGGTGTGCCGCTCGGCCCCGGCCGCGACGAGCGCCAGCACGGCCGCCACCCCCGTCACAGCGCCGTGCACGGCTCCGGCGAAGGCGGAGGCCAGCGCGACGGGGATGACGAGCACATGGGCGAGGTGGATGTCCCGCGGCAGGAAGTGGTCGGCGACGGGCACGGCCACGATGAACGCGAACATGGCGCCGACGAACGCCCGGCCGCCCGCGCCCACGAAGTCCTGCATCGTGGAGAGACGGGACCCGATCACCATACGGGCGCCTCCCTTCCCGCACCCGGACGGGGTACGACCATGACCACCACGCTCTGGCCGATCCCAACATATGGGTGATTGGTTTTCTTCCAAACAAAATACGCGTTACAGATTTACCAGGCGCCGCGGAAAGGGTCGGCCTTGGCTCCCGGGGCGCCCGCACCTGGGTCCTCCCAGGTCAGACGACCGGCAGATCCGCCCACCGGGCGGCGCCGCGGCTGCGGGCCCCGGCACCGGAACCGACCCCGAGGCTGTCGACGATCGCGGTGCCGCGGCCGTGCTCGCCCGGACCGCAGCTGGCCGCCCAGGCGCCGTGCCGCGGCGCGGGCCCGCCGTCGGTGACCTCGACGCGGACGATCGCCCTGCCGCCGGCCCACCCTTCCCCCTCGCCGCGGCGCAGCCGCAGTCGCAGGGCGACCGGTGGCAGCGCGTGCTCCACCGCGTTGGTGACCAGTTCCGACACGACCAGGACGGCGTCGTGGACGGCCTCCTGCGGCACCGCCCATCCGGTCAGCACGGTGCGCGCCGTGCGACGCGCGACGGCGGCGGCCACGGCGCGGTGCTCCAGCTCGCACACGTACACGTACACGTCGGTACGGGCGACAGGTGACGAGGTGGCGTACCAGTGCGTCAACTCCATCACTCCCCACGCCGAAGGGCTGCTGCGCAGCGTCACCGCTAGGAGGAAGGGCCTCCTGTCCGTCGTCAAGGGACGCGGGGCCCGGCATCCGCCCCCTTGGTGTACCCCGCTGTGACCTCCCGAACCCCAGGGGTCACAGCAGTGGGCCGGACGCACACCCGCGACACCCGTGCCGTACGGCAGGTCTCCTGCCGAACGTGCGCCCCGGGGCGCACGTCACGTCGCCGGCACACTCAGAGGCCGCGCGGATA
>NZ_JBYIQP010000149.1:0-6409 GCF_057707665.1 Actinacidiphila sp. bgisy167
ATCAGAGCAGTTCTAGCCGGGCAGTGGCGGCGAGGGCCACCGGGTCGGCGGCACGCGCCTGCGACCTGACCGGTGCCGGGCCGTCCTCGAGGACGTACACCTCGCTCGACGCACTCGGCGCGACCTGCGTCCCGGGGACGCCGCGCAGGCGCTGCAGGGTCCGGGCGCCGAAGCCCGTGCCGGGCGGCGCGGTGACGACGAAGGCGGCGGCGGTGCGCTCGCGCGCCTCGTGGGCCTTGGACCGCGAAGGCGAACGTCGACGCCACGACGAACACCGTCACGAAGGCGGCCACGCCCCCGGCGGTGCCGAACAGGGCGTTCAGCGCGGTCACCGCCGTGTCGTCCCGGCCGGGGTCGGCGTCTGCGTACCGGCGGTCGCTCCCGGTGAGGACCCGGGCGCCACTGCCGCGGACCGCTTCCCGCACCGCGCTGGCGTCCGCGTCGACCACCAACTGCACACTGGCGGGGCTCAGTCGGGCGGCGTGGGGGTCGGTGTAGAACACGGCGTCCTCGAACCCGAGGTCGGCCACGGTCCCCACGACGCGCACGGTGCCCCGGTCGGTACGCACGCGCTCCGCCCGGCTCGGCCCAGTCACCGGTGACGACGACCTCGTCGGCGGCGCGGGGCGCGTGTCCCGCCGTGAGCCCGTACGGCGCGAAGGCGGCGGTGGACCAGGGGTGTCCGACGAGCCCGCCGGGTCCGCCCTCGGCCCGTACGGGGAAGGCGCGGTCCTCGACGACCCGGCCGAGCCGCCGCAGGCCCGCCACGGTTGCGGCGGGGACGGCACGCGGCCGGGCCAGTGGTCGGCTGCCCTCGCCCCGCGGCGTCGGCACCCGCACCGTGTCCTGGCCGCGGACCACGACCGGCGCCGCGGCGAAGCGCTCCGGCCGGCGTTCGGGCGCCTCCTGGGCTGAGGCGAGGACCAGGCCCGTCGCGGTGAGCAGCGCGACGCCCAGCGCCAGCGCGACGAAGCTGCCGGCGAAGGTGACCCAGCGGGTGCGCAGAGTGCGCAGGGCGACAGTCAGCACGGCACGGCCTCTCGGCCCGCCCTGCCCGTGCTCGTCCTCAGCCAGTACGTACAGCGCGCCTACGCCGCCGAGTTGCTGGACTCCGGCGACGGGACGGGCCTCGGCTACCTGCTGAAGGACAGGGTCGGCCAGGTCGAGGAGTTCGTCGGGGCGCTGTGCGAGGTCGCGGCCGGCGGCACCGTCGTCGACCCCGAGGTCGTACGGCAGTTGCTGCGCCGCCGCCGCGATCCGCTGGAGCGGCTCACCCCGCGCGAGCGGGAGGTGCTGGCGCTGGTCGCGGAGGGCAGGTCGAACGGCGCGATCGCCCGCCACCTGGTCGTCTCCGATGCGGCCGTGGGCAAGCACATCGGCAGCATCCTCACCAAGCTCGACCTGCCCCCGGCCGACTCGACCCACCGCCGTGTCCTGGCCGTCCTCGCCTATCTGCGGGCCTGAGCGGGCCGGCTGACCGCGCGAGGCGGGGGCGTCCCCAGGGCGGCCCCGGGCCGCGGACAGCCGGGCCGGGGCCGATCCGAGACCGCCTCACCTCCGCCAGAACAGGTGGTGCGTCACGCCGCTCGGGCTGGGCACGACCTCCAGGTGGAACCGGTCGAGCAGCTCGTCGGGCGAGTCCCAGAGCCTCAGCCCGGACCCGAACTTCACCGGCGAGACCGCCACGTGCAGGGTGTCGACCAGGTCGGCGTCGAGGAACTGACGGACGGTGGTGACTCCGCCGCCGAGCCGGACGTCCTTGCCCTGCGCCGCTTCCCGGGCCTGCCGCAGGACCGCGGCCGGGTCGCCGTCGACGAAGTGGAACGTGGTGTCGGAGAGCGTGAACGAAGGACGCTTGTGGTGCGTCATGACGAACACGGGGGTGTGGAACGGGGGCTCGTCACCCCACCAGCCGCGCCATTCGTGGTCGTTCCAGGGCCCGCGCTGGGGCCCGAACTTGTTGCGGCCCATGATCTCGGCGCCGATACCGTTCCTGAAATCCCGTGTGAAGTAGTCGTCGAGGCCCCTGCTCCCGCCGGGATCGGTGCGCCCGGGCCAGCTCGCCGTGGCGCCGGCCCAGGCGAACATCCTCGCCGGGTCGATGCCCCCGCCGAAGGGATGCTCGAGGCTCTGGTCCTCTCCGGCACCGATCCCGTCACTCGAGACCATGAAGTTCTGGACCCTCAGAAGTTGGGGCATGTGCTCCTCCTGTGTCGTCGGCAACGGTAAGGAGACTCTCCGGGCCGCGAGAACTCATCGCGCGTCGCGTGACCGGTCGGAGGACACGGGCGACCGCCGCCCGAACGGCGCGCTTCACGCTGGTACGGCGCCCTGCAGGCAGCTGACTACGCGGCTGCGGCCAGGTCCAGTTCGGCCCAGACGACCTTGCCCTCGGCCGCCGAACGGGTCCCCCAGCGGCGGGAGAGCTGGCCGACGAGGAAGAGCCCGCGGCCGTTCTCGTCCGTGCCGCGCGCGGTGCGCAGACGTGGGGCGCAGACGCCGGTGTCGAACACTTCGCAGGTCAGGGCCTGGTGGCGGATCAGGCGGAGGTCGATGGGGCCGGCGCCGTGCCGTACGGCGTTGGTGACCAGCTCGCTGACGAGCAGCCGCGTGGAATGCTCGAGTCCGTCCAGGCCCCATGAGGTCAGCTGGTCGGCCGCCAGGCGCCGGGCGCGGCAGACGGCGCTCTCGTCGCACGGCAGGGTCCAGGAGGCGACCTGGGCCGGGCGCAGTGCGCGGGTCCTGACCAGGAGCAGGGTGACGTCGTCGCAGGGCGCGTGCGCCGGGAGGCCGGCCGTCGCACGGGTGCAGAGCTCCTCCAGGGAGCGGCGCGGATCCGCGAGGGCGGCGGCGACGCGGTGCATCCCTTCCTCGATGTCGTCGTCGCGGCTCTCGATCAGGCCGTCGCTGTAGAGGGCGATGAGGCTCCCCTCGGGCAGCACCATCTCCACCTCCGCGAAGGGGTCCCCGAGTCCGATGCCCAGCGGCGCCCCGGTGGGGAGTTCGGGGAAGGAGACCCGGCCCTCGGGGTCGACGATCGCGGGCGGCGGGTGCCCGGCCCGAGCCATGGCGCATGCGCGGGTGGCGGGGTCGTACACCGCGTACAGGCAGGTGGCGCCGACGACGGCGGGCGTCTGGTCGGCGGCGTCGGTGTCCTCCTCGACGAGGCGCTGGACCGTGTCGTCGAGACGGTGCAGCAGTTCGGCGGGGGGCAGTTCCATGTCGGCCAGGGTGCGGACGGCGGCGCGGAGCGTGCCCATGGTCGCCGCAGCGTGGAGCCCGTGGCCGACGACGTCGCCGACGACGAGGGCGACCCGTGCGCCGGAGAGCGGGATCACGTCGAACCAGTCGCCGCCGACGCCGTGGTCCATGTCGGCGGGCTGATAGCGCGATGCCGTGTCGACGGCCATGCCGCCCTTCAACCGGCGTGGGAGCAGGTTGCGTTGCAGGGTGAGGGCCGCGGTGTGCTCGCGTGCGTACTGGCGCGCGTTGTCCAGTGCCACCGCCGCCCGCCGCACGAGTTCCTCGGCCAGCAGCAGGTCGACCTCCTGGAACGGCTCCAGGTCCGTGGTGCGGAGGAACAGGACGAGACCCAGCAGGGCCCGCCGGGCGCGGATCGGGACGACCATCAGCGAGTGCGCGCCGTTGTCGCGGATCCTTCCGGCGAGGGCCGGGTCGTGGTCGACCCACAGTCCCGGGGCGACGTCCAGGATCGGCTCGAGATGGGAGGTGCCCGTGCTCAGCACGGCGGAGAAGGGCGAGCGGGGCGGTACGGGGACCAGTTCGCCGCGCGCCCAGGCGGATTCCGGGGCCCCCGGGAGGGTGGAGGCCAGCCCGGTGCGCCGCAGCACGCGCGGGTGCGCGCCGGACGGGTCGATGCGCGCCGGCGGTCCCTCGCTGAACGGCACCGACTGCTCGAGGTCCACCGCGACGACGTCGGCGAGCAGCGGCACGGCGAGGTCGGCCAGTTCCTGGCTGGTCTGCATCACGTCCAGGTTGGTGCCGAGCCGTGCGCTGGCCTCGCCGACGGCGGCCAGGCGTTCGCGCGCCATCCTGCTCTCGACGACGTCGGCGCTGATGACGCAGACCCCGAGCGATTCGCCGGCGGCGTCCTGCAGGCAGTGGAACGAGGCGGCGAATGGATGCTCCCGGCCCCTGCTCACCGGCAGCCACGTACGGTACTCGTGCACCTTGGTGGCGCCGCTCTTGAGCACCTGGCGCATCACCGTCTCCAGCGCGCCCGCCTTGGCGCCGGCGAGCACGTCGACGAACCGGCGCCCGAGTCGCTGGTCGCGCGGGATGCCGTCGTGCTCCTCCATCACGTCGTTGGCGAAGACGCAGCGCAACTGCCGGTCGCGCAGGACGACTCCGATGGGCGCTCGGGCGAGCAGCGGGCCCCACACGGTTCCGCTCGCCGCGTCCCCGGAGAGCGCGCCGGTGTCGGTCAGGGTCGTGAGCCAGCGCGTCGCCCCGTTCAGGCCCCGCAGCATCGTGATCCGCAGGCTGACGTCGATCACCCGGCCCTCGCGGTGGGTCACCGCCGCCGTGCCCGCCCAGCCGTTCTCGGCACGGCACTGCTCGGTGAAGGCCGCCATCGACGGAGCCTGCCCGAAGGACGGCAGCACGAGTGCGGCGGAGAGGCCGACGACGTCGCCGGCGGCGAATCCGACCAGGCGCTCGGCGGCCGGCGTCCAGGCGACGACGGTCCCCTGCTCGTCGAAGACCGCGAAGGCGGAGTCTGATATCCCCGGTGTGTTCACATGTTTTCCGGCCGTCACCGTGTCTGTGCAGGTCATCGAGTCTTGCCCTCGGGGTCTCGTCGTCGGACAACTGGCCGGATTGCCCGATATGGGCGATCCGGGGGTCAGACCGGGCAGCATGCGGATCTGTGACAGCGGCACGCCCGGACGTCGTGTCCGCCGGCCTCGCCCGGCATCCGCCTTCCGCCCCAGGGGCGGTACGACCCGCGGGGCCGGCTGCCGCGGGGGCACCCGAGCGGTACGCCGACACGTCGGCGGTGTCACACCAGGGGACGCCCGGCGGTCTGGTGGTTGACTCTCCGTACGTGGTTCGCAGCGTGCGACATCCGAGATGAGGTGCATCGTGTCCCCTGAGAACACTTTCGTGATCGTCGGAGGCGGTTTGGCCGCGGGCAAGGCGGTGGAGGCTCTGCGGGAGAACGGCTACGACGGCCGACTCGTCCTCATCGGCGACGAACGAGACAAGCCCTACATCCGCCCTCCGCTGTCGAAGGGCTATCTGACGGGCAAGGAGACCCGCGACTCGATCTTCGTCCACCCCGACGACTGGTACGACAAGCACGACGTCGACCTGCGGCTCGGCACCACGGTGACCGGGCTCGACGTGGGGGCCGGGCAGGTGGAGCTCGACGGCGGGCGGCGCATGCCCTACACGAAGCTGCTCCTGGCCACCGGTGCGGCCCCCCGCCTCCTGACCGTCCCCGGGGCGGACCTGGACAACGTGCTCTACCTGCGCCGCGTGGGCGACAGCGAGCGGCTCAAGGCCGCCTTCACCGAGGGCGCGCGCATCGTCGTCATCGGAGCCGGGTGGATCGGCCTGGAGACCGCCGCGGCCGCGCGGCAGGCCGGGGCGGAGGTGACGGTGCTGGAGGCCGAGGAGCTGCCGCTGCTCAGGGTGCTCGGACGAGAGGCGGCCGAGGTGTTCGCGGCCCTGCACACCGACCACGGCGTGGTGCTGCGCCACGGCGTGCGGGTGGAGGGCATCACCGGCAGCGGCGGACGAGCGGACGGCGTCCGGCTCGCCGACGGCACCCATGTACCCGCGGACGCCGTGGTCGTGGGCGTCGGCGTCACCCCCGACACGCGGCTGGCCGAGGCGGCCGGGTTGGAAGTGCGCAACGGCGTCGTCACCGACGCGCATCTGCGCACCTCGGCGCCGAACGTCTTCGCCGCGGGCGACGTCGCCAACGCCTACCACCCGTTCCTCGAGCGCCACATCCGCGTCGAGCACTGGGCCAACGCGCTGAACCAGCCGGCCACGGCCGCGCAGGGCATGCTCGGCGGCGACGCCGTCTACGACCGGCTGCCGTACTTCTACACCGACCAGTACGACCTCGGCATGGAGTACGTCGGCTACGTGGAGCCCGGAGGTTACGACCGCGTCGTCTTCCGCGGGGACAAGGCGGCCCGGGAGTTCGTCGCCTTCTGGATGTCCGGTGACCGTGTACTGGCCGGCATGAACGTCAATGTGTGGGACGTCGTCGAGCCGGTCCGCGAGCTGATCACCTCGCGCGCCGAGGTCGACGACACGCGCCTCGCCGATCCGCAGGTGCCGCTGGAGAGCGTCCGCGCCTGAGAACCGGCCGCGGGGGGGGGGGGGGGGGGGGGGGGGGGGGGGGGGGGGGGGGGGGGGGGGGGGGGGGGGGGGG
>NZ_JBYIQP010000015.1:0-100618 GCF_057707665.1 Actinacidiphila sp. bgisy167
CCGATCACGGGGCCGGAGGCCTCCAGGCGGTGGACGAGTGCACGCAGAGCCCGGAGTTCGGCGTCCAGTGCCTGCGCGCCTTCGCGGGTGAGGGCGATCCACGTACGGGGGCGCTTGCCTGCGTAGCCCTTCTCCAAGGTGATCAGGCCTGAGTCCTCCAGCACCTTCAGATGCCGGGAGAGGTTTCCATCGGTAACGGCCAGGTGCTTCTTCAGGAAGACGAACTCAACCCGGTCGGCTTCGCGAGCGACGGTGAGGATGCCGAGCCGCACGCGCTGGTGGACGGTGTCGTCCAGCGCGTGGGTCGGATGCAGTCCTTCGTGGTTGTCACGCGCGACAGACGAGTCCTCGACGCTCATGAGGCGACGGTACCGGCAGCACCCGGGGAGGCCCGGCGGCGGACCGCCACCCGCTCCGCCAGACCAGCGAGGAGCAGGACGGCCGCAAGCAGGAGAGCCTTGGCCTGCGGGCCGTCGGTCCAGCCGGGGTGGGTGGGGTGCTCCCAGGGGAGCCACCCGCTGCCCCAAGAGGCTCCCAAGTACCCCGTGAGGACCACGGCGTGAGCAGTGCCGGCCGCTGCGGCGATCCAGCTGCGTTCGGCCATGCCGAGGGTGAGGAGTCCGATGCCGACCAGGTACCACGGGGAGGCGTAGCTGTTCTCCAGCAGTGCAGCCTCCCACGGTTGGTTCCTGCCGAACAGCAGCATGACCAGGGCCGTCGTGATCGCCGCGGTGGCTGTGACGGTTGCGCGAGTCCACACAGCGCGGCGCGGGACGATGCCGCGGGTCTCGCCACGCAGGCGATACCAGCGGGCGAAGACCAGCCATGCCAGGGGGAGGAGCGCGAACCAGACGCCCCAGGCCGCGAAGCGCAGGACAGCGCCGTCGAACTCGCCTTTCAAGCAGGGAGTTCCCGGCTCATGCACGACGCACAGGCCGGTCACCTCGGCGTAGGCGAAGGCCGGATAAGACCCGATGTAGCGCCCATGGGCCCCGAAGTTGAAGGCGTACCGGGCGACCGGAGCGACCGCCAGCGACAGGAGACGAAGCCGAGGAGCGGGACCCACGAGCCGTTCAGCTGTGTGCGGGCCCTGGCCCGCAGGCCTTCCGTCGCGGCCAACAGGCCGGCCGCGCGCGCCCTCGTCTCGGAATCCGCGCTGCTCGGTGCGGGTGGCGTTCCCATGATGTCCCCCGGTGGTCGCGTTTCGGCAGCGCTGGACATCGGATTGTCAGCTGCCATCCGCTACCGATCAACTTTGGAACGCAAAGTACATGGCCGTCAAGAGCAAGTGCACACCGACGGTGCCCCGACGGACCCCATGGGGGTCGACCACGGTCACTGCGGCCGACCGGCCAGGCCCAAGAGCCTGTTCGGCGGCTCCTGGCGGCCGAAGATGACGGCAACGGAGCTGTACGTACTCGGACCTCGGTGGTGCCGGGGGGCCTGACTCGAGGCCCTGCCACGGCAGCGCGGCAGCGCGCACAGCCACGAACAAAAATTGAAGCGGGCAGGTTCGAATCCGCCTAGGGCATACAGCGAAAGGGCCGGTTCAGGGGTTTGATGCCCTCGGACTGGGCCTTTCGCCATGAGATCCCGGTCCGGGGCGCCACCTCGCCCACAGGGAGGCACCGCGTGAGAGGGCGCGGCGCCGCTGCTCCGGTTCAGAACGGCGGGGACAAGCCACCGTGGGCACAGCCCCTTCTCGGTCTCCCGTCACGTTAGCGACTGCCCGTGATGCTCGCCCACCGACCCGAACGGCCGTCTCGCCGATTCCTCCTCCTCACCGAAGGGGCCGTCGGTGTCCTCGCAGCCGGGGAAGGTAGTGGCCCGGCCCGTGGCTCGGGGATGACCGCAGCCCGGGTGAGGCGGCGATGCCGTCGCTTGCGGGACCGCCGCTACAGCGCGAGCCGGTCGCTCACCGTTGCGAGACGGGCATCGGGAAGAGGCAGGCCGAGCCGGCGGCAGCCGAGCAGGAACGGCAGGTGCGGGCGATCGCCCGCAGGCAGGTCGACACGGGCCGCGGACCGGCGATCTCCCGAGAACGGGACGCCGAGGCGGCCGCACGCAGCACCGCCCACCGGGGGCCTGCCGGACGGGTCGCGTCACCGACCACGCACCGACAGCAATATCACCCGAACGGCCCACCATGACATGTCGCCCACACGGATGAACATCAAGCTGAGTAGTGACCCAACCGAGGCAATGCGTGAAAGGCGGACCACATGCGCATTCGACGAATCCTCACCGCCATCATCGCCACGGCAGCCCTCGCCGGACTCGGCCTCACGGGCGCTGCCACCGCCAACGCCGAAAGCCGCACCCCAGGTGAGTGCGAGCAGGGCGGCGGAACGGTCGATTGGGGACACAACATCTGCAAGGGCGGACAGTACGACGGACAGATGGTCGACTAGCCACGACCAGCCCCTACTATGCGCCCCGCGGCCGGCCGCTGCGGGGCGCACCCGCGCGACGTGAGAGTCCACGGCCTTCGGAATGCCCGTGCGTGCAGCGCCCGGGTCATGGGCCGGTCGCGGGGATGACGGACCGCCCCGGACCGCTGCCGTGATCCGGGGCTTCGCTTCTCGGCCCGCGCTTCGCCCGCGCGTCGGCCCGGAATGGGACGGCACGGTCGTGTGACCAGGCGGAACGGTCGGTGTGACCCACTCGGAGGACTCCGGTGGGCAGGAGGGGACTGCCGCTGGAAGGGGCTGTAGGCTGCCGAAATGACCGACATCCAGATCACGACGCCGCGCGACGCCTTCGATCTGCTCGTGGCCGGCAACCAGCGCTTCGTCAAGGGCACCCCCGAACACCCGAACCAGGACGCCGCTCGCCGCGCCGAGATCGCCCCGGGCCAGCAGCCCTTCGCCGTGCTGTTCGGCTGCTCGGACTCCCGGCTGGCCGCCGAGATCATCTTCGACCGCGGCCTGGGCGACCTGTTCGTGGTGCGCACCGCGGGCCACGTCGTGGGCGCGGAGGTGCTGGGCAGCGTCGAGTACGGCGTGGACGTCCTGGGCTGCCCCCTGGTCGTCGTTCTCGGTCACGACTCCTGCGGCGCGGTCGGCGCGGCGTGCGCCGCGCTGGAGGCCGGCATGGCGCCGGCCGGATATGTCCGGGACGTCGTCGAGCGGGTGACCTCCAGCGTCCTGGCGGCGCGGGCCGCCGGACGGGTCGAGCCGGAGGAGATCCTCGCCGAGCACGTCCGGCACACCGTCGACCTGCTGCTCGACCGTTCCCGAACGCTCGCTGAGAAGGTCGCCGCCGGTCAGGCCGCCGTCGTCGGCCTCTGCTACGGGCTGGCCGACGGAAATGCGCGGCTCGTGGCGGCCCGCGGCCTCGACGTGCTCGTTCCCGCTGCGTCCTGACCGCCCCGGCGGGGCAGGAGCGGTCGTCTCGCCCCGGCCCCGCATGCGGCGGCCCTCACAGACGCTCGGGCCGGGGACCCGCGGCGCGGCGGAGCCGGTTGGCGATCGCCAGGCCGAGCCCCTCCTCCCTCGGCAGGGACGCGATGATGAGCTCGCACCCGCGCTGGTCGAGCTCGCGGAGGAAGCCGTACAGCCCGCGCGCGTAGGCGTCCATCGAACCGGGGACCGCCACCGCGGCGTGCGCCTCGACCGGCGCGCCGGCGAGTGAGGGCGGGAGGAAGACTCCCACCCGGCGGCCCTGCCGCTGTGCGACCTCCGCTTCGGCGACCACCCTCTCGGGCTCCACGAGGACGACCCGGGCACGCGGCGCGTAGTGCGAGGGATGCTGCCCCGGCACGCGAACGCCGCTCGTCGAGGGGACGGCGAGTGGACGCCCCAGCGCGGCTTCGAGGTCCTCACGCGTCACCCCGCCGGGCCGCAGGATGCTCGGGGCCTCGCCCGTGACGTCGACGATGGTCGACTCGACGCCGACCGCGCAGAGGCCGCCGTCCAGCACGAAGTCGACGGCGTCGCCGAGCTCCGCGCGGACGTGGTCCGCCGCGGTGGGGCTGACGTTGCCGAAGCGGTTGGCGGACGGAGCCGTGACACCGCCGCCGAAGGCCGCCAGCAGCGCGAGGGCGACCGGGTGGTCGGGCACGCGGACGGCCACCGTCTCCAGGCCGCCGGTGGCCTCGTAGGGCACCCGGCGGCTGCGGCGCAGCACCAGGGTGAGAGGCCCCGGCCAGAAGCGTTCGGCCAGCAGGCGCGCGGTCTCCGGCACGTCCTCGACCCAGTCGTCCAGCTGGGCCGCGCCACCGATGTGGACGATCAGCGGGTGGGAGGGCGGGCGCCCCTTGACCTGGAAGATGCGCGAGACGGCGGCGGCGTCCTCGGCATTGGCTCCCAGGCCGTAGACGGTCTCGGTCGGAAAGGCCACCAGCCCTCCGGCGCGCAGCGTCCCGGCCGCCTTCTCGATGTCATCGATTCGTTCCGTCACGCTCGCAATCCTAGATGTGCGCCATTGGGTGCGTATGGCCGTCCGGCCCGGGACTGAGGGGGTCCGCGGGCAGCCGCGCGCTCCCCCGGGCGGCGCCGCCGTGATGGTTGACACGCCTTCTGCACATGCCAATAATTCTTTGCAGGTGCAGGAGGTCTTATGCAGACTAAGGATCTGACGGGCGAGGGTCTGGTCAGAGTGCTGGCGACGCTCGCGAGTCCCCACCGGATGCGCGTTCTCGCTGCCCTGTCGGCCGGTCCCACCTATGTGAGCCAGCTGGCCCGCGACCTGGGGATCAGCAGGGCTCTGCTGCAAGTGCACCTCAAGCGGCTGGAGGCGGTGGGCTTGGTCGCGTCCTGGATCGAGGTGTCCGACGACGGCAAGGCGATGAAGTTCTACGCAGTGACGCCGTTCGAGTTGCATCTGACACCGCAAACGCTGACGACTGCGGCCGAGTCGCTTCCGGAGGGTTCGGAACGCGGCGAGGCCACCGAGAAGGAGCCCTGAGGACATGCCCAGCTGGATCATCGAGGAGATCGTCGCCATCCCCGTCATCGGTTTCGTGCTGGTGGCGGTGATCCGGCTGATCGGCACGCACCTGCGGTCGAAGGCCGAACTGGCCCGGGACGTCGAGTACCGGGCGATCGCCGAGCGGGCCGTCGCGAACCAGGAGGCCCTGCAGAGCAGTCTGTCCGGGATAGAGGCGCGGGTCGCGAAGATCGAGCACGTCCTCAAGGACGTCGAGTGAAGGCGGCACCACATCGCTGTCCTCCGCCCGGTCCGGCGAGTGCGGCCGTAGGCGGGCGGCGCTCGCGGACCGACGAGGCCGTCGTCGGCGCGAAAGAGGCGCGAGGGGCAGGCGGCCGGGCGCCCGGCGGCCACGGTGCCGGGCGCCAAGGCGATGGCTTCGCAAGGGCGTTGGGGCATGAGGCTCCGGGACCGACGGCCGGCCACGCGCCGGATGCGGCCCGCCTGGGGCGCACATACGCTGAGAGGGAGCGCTGTTCTCCGTTCTCCGTGTCGAGGTGAGAGACCGTGCCGCGCTACATCACGCTGCTGAACTGGACCGACCAGGGGATCCGCGCGTACGCCGACACGGCCGAGCGGGCCGACGCGTTCGGCGCCGCGCTGCGGGACGCAGGGGGGAGACTGGCCGAGATCTACTGGACGGTAGGGCCCTACGACCTCGTCGCGGTCGTCGAGGCGCCCGACGACGAGACCGCCGCCGCGGCGCTGCTGCGGCTCGGCGCGGTCGGCAACGTCCGCAGCACCACCATGCGGGCGTTCGGGCGGAACGAGGTCGAGGGCGTCATCGCCAAGGCCTCTGACCGAGGGGCGGGTTGAGAGGGGCGGGTTGACGCGAAGGCGGCGATCGGAGCGGCCCCCCGTCGTGGGTGCGCCGGCCTTCGGATCGTGGGACCCGGCCCGGTGAATGGGGCGATCGCGCACATACCGCCTCGGCGCGCGGCCCACCGGTTGCCGTGCGGGCTCTGGGTGTTGACCTGCGTTCCAGATCATCACAAGATGACGCGTACGGCACCGCGCCGCGTTCGCCGGCCGGGCCGTCCTCGACCGCCTCGCCCGCTCCGGCACGGGCAGGCCGGTGTGCCCTCCGGTGCGTCCGGAATCCTGGAAGGTCACGCATCCATGCAGAGCTTCGCCTCGACGCAATTGGCTCCCCCTGCCGCCTACTTCCAGACAGCGGCGCTCTGCTGCCTGGTGGCGGTCGTGCTCATACGGGCGGGCCGTGTGTGGCGCCGCGCGGCCCGGGGCCTGCTCGCCCCCGACGAGCCGGTGCGGGTGGAGTCCGCGACGGCGCCCCTTCCGGCGCCGGCACGGGCGAAGGGCAACCGGACGGTGGGGCGGGTCTACCTCGGCTTCGGCTGGTTCCTGGCGGTGGGGACGGTCGTCAACCTGGTCAACGGTTTCCGTTCGGTCTGGGGCTGAAGGCCGTCTCGCGGACGGTGGACGGCGCGGCGACGCCCGCCGTGCCGGGAACCCTCGTCGTCTCGCACGGTGTCACATCACACACGCCCACGGTGTGGACCTGACGGCGTACGCCCGCGCCCGGTGGGTCGCATTCCGTCCCGTCCGGGCATCCGCTCCTCAACGGCTGCGGCGTCCCTCCGAAGGCGTCCCGGAAGCCGGTGGCCGCGCAGCGACGCCGGCGCCCGGAACGCCTTCGCAGTAGGGGCCCACGGCCTCTTCCCCGCCCGCCGCCTGCTCCAGCGCGGCCCGTCCGGCGGCGTCCATGGCCTCGCCGCGCCCGGCGGCCCTGGCGTACGCGCGGCAGAGCCCCTGCGGTTCCGCCCCGGCGAGGCCGGGGGGCGTGGCGCGTGTGTGCGGCACGGCCGGCGGCGCGCCCGGGGAGGACCCTCGCGCCGTGGGTCTCTTGGGCGGCGTAGGCACCGGTGCGGAGGGCGTGGCGGCGGCGGAGGCGGTGCCGGCGGAGGCGGTGCCGGCGGGGGCGACCGGCGCGGCCGGCCCTGCCGAGCCGGAGGTCGCCGGACGGGGTCCGGTCGTGGCCGAGTGGAAGGGGTTCCGCAGCGTGCCGGACTGCGCGGCGACGGCCACGCCGCCCAGCGCCAAGACCGCCGCCAGCTCGCCGACCGCCGCCCGGGCGCGTCGGCCGAGGACCCGCCGCGAGGCACGGGCGTCCCGCGCCTGTCGGTAGGCGGCCAGCGCCTCCTGCTCCCGTTCCGGGTCCCCCGGCGACGGCACCGATGCGGCCGCCAGGAGAGCGGCCAGACGGGACGCCCCGCCGTCGGCGTCCTCGGCGGCAGCGCCGTCGAGCAGCCGCTCCGCGAGGGCCGCGGTCAGCCAGTCCTGGTGTGCTCCGCTGTCCTTCATCCTCGGCTCCCCCCGTCACCGTCAAGGCGCTCCGCCAGCCGTTTGAGGCCCCGGTGGGCGGCGGTGCGCACCGCGCCCGGCCGCTTGCCCAGGACCTTGGCCGCGGTCGGCGCGGTGAGTCCGACGACCACCCGCAGCAGGACCGCCTCGGCCTGGTCCTGCGGCAGCCCGGCGATCAGATCGAGCGCCCTGCGCGTCGACAGGTTCTCCAGGGCCGAACCGCCGGCGTCCTCGGCGGTCATCGGCTCGGTGGCGCCGTCCTCGAGGGGCGTGGTGCGCGGCCGCGCCTTGATCCTCCTGACGTGGTCCAGGGCCCGGTGCCGGGCGATGGCCGCGGCCCAGCCGCGGAAGGCCTGGCCGTCGCCGCGGAAGCGCGGAATGCCCCGGACGATGTCGTGCCAGGTCTCGGAGGCCACGTCCTCGGCGTCGTCGCCGACCAGGCCGCGCAGGTATCCCAGGAGCATCGGATGGACCTCGCGGTAGACGACGGCGAACGCGGCCTCGTCACCGCCGCGGGCCTGCCGGACCGCGTCCCCCAGTTCGCCCTCGTCCGCCCGGCCGTGCCGACGGACCTCCGCCTTGCCCACTGCGTCCTCTTCGTGCTCGTCGCCCCGTGCGTGCCGCCGTGTCGCGCCGCGGGAGTCCGGCCCCGCGGCAGGGCGGAACTCACCCCTGGCTCCGGCCCAGCACGGAGAGGCAGAAGAGACGCAGACTGTCCGCCGCGCCGTTCTCGTACCGCTTCACCACCCGTCCGAGCGGGTTCCAGACCCGCCCGTCCGGTGTGCGGATCCCGAACGGCTGCCCGAATGTACCGCGCTCCGTTTCATCGAATTCCACCCAGGCGGCCCCCGCGGCCCGGACCAGCACCTCGCCCGTGTAGGCGCCGAAAGCCCGGAGGGTGGGTGCCACCGCCTGGAGAGGGGGTTCCTCACGGCGGATGGCCTCGATGACCCGGTCGACCAGGGTGAGGCTCGCCGGGGTGTAGTCGAGCCTGATCCCGGCCCCTTCCCGGGCCGTCGCCACCACGTCCGCGGCGAGGCGGGGCCCGAGCACGGCCACCGGTGGGTCGTTCACGTCCTGCTTCATCTGCCCCTCGCTCCTCGGGCCCGTGTGCGGCGCCGCACGGTGCTCTTCACGGGGGCGCAACCGGCCTCGAAACCGTTACACCCCGGTCCGGGCCGGCCGGCGGGGGCTGCGGCAGGGACGTCGCGCGGGGCCGTGACGCCCTGCGGTGTCGTGGACGCGCCGGGCGGCGCGGACGCGCTTAGGCTGCGGGCATGGCTCATGCGACCGTACGCGAGTGGTACGAGGAAGAGGGCTGGGGCGTGCTGGACTGCCCGGAGACGCCCGGGGGGTGCTTCGCCCACTACAGCGACATCGAGATGAACGGCTTCCGCACGCTGTCCGCCGGCCAGTCGGTGGCTCTGGAGTGGGAGGCGCCGGGCTTCGCCCAGGACGGGTACGCGTACCGGGCCCTGCGGATCGTCCCGAAGGGCTGACCGGGTCCGCGGCTCGGCCCGCGTCCCCCGGGAGACGGCGGTGCGGTCGCCGGTGTGCGGCGCCGCGCACCTCGGGGGACGTCATGGACGACCAGGGCGCAGGGCAGGGCAGGGCCCGGCGGCGGACCTCCGTGTGGACGGCCTCGCCGCGGGCGGCGAGCGCATCCGCGTCGGGTGCGGGCGTCCACCCGTACCCCCCGGGAAGGACGGACCGACCGGAGGCGTTCTATCGCTGGACGTCTCCTTGCGACGCGCACCCGGGCATGCCGTCCGGCTCGGGCAGCGCGGTGCCGCGAGGCGCGGCGCCCGAACCGGCGGCGACGGGCACGACGCGCCCGCCGCGGAGGGGCCGGCGAAGCCCCGGCAGGTCGGGCCGAGTTGCCGCGGCCTGCCGCGCGGCCTGGGCCCGCGGGGCGCGCGGACCCCGCGCCACACCTCCCCCGGTTCTCCCGCCCTCCCCTTCCCTGATACCCCCAGGGGGTATAGTTTGGCGGAGGTGGACGACACGGTGCCCGCGCCGCCCACCGGACCACACAGAACGCAGGAGGAGAACCCATGTCTGTCAGCTACAGCGTCTCCGGGATGAGCTGCGGTCACTGCGAGTCCGCGGTCAGCAAGGAGGTCTCGGCCCTCCCCGGCGTGACCGGCATCACCGTGGACGCCAAGACCGGCCTGCTCACCATCGACTCCGACGCGCCCCTGGAGGAGGCGGCCGTCCGCGCGGCCGTCGACGAGGCCGGATACGAGCTGGTCGGCCGGGCATGACCCTCCCGGATCAGCGGCAGGTCACCCCGCGGATCGCCGAGCAGGCCGCCCCCGCGGCCGTCACCGAGCTCGAACTCGCGATCGGCGGGATGACCTGCGCCTCGTGTGCGGCGCGGATCGAGAAGAAGCTCAACCGGATGGACGGCGTCACGGCCACCGTCAACTACGCCACCGAGAAGGCCAAGGTGGCGTTCGGCGACGGGATCGGCGTCGGCGACCTGATCGCCACCGTCGAGGCCACCGGCTACACCGCCGCGCTCCCCGCCCCGCCGGTCGCCGCCCCGCCGCTCGACGCCGCGCCCCAGCAGGAGCCCGAACCGCACGAGCTCACCGTGCTGCGGCAGCGGCTGCTGACCGCCGTCGTGCTCGCCGTGCCCGTCATCGCGACGGCCATGGTGCCGGCCCTGCAGTTCCGCAACTGGCAGTGGCTGTCGCTGGCCCTGGCCGCGCCGGTCGTGGCGTACGCCGCGTGGCCCTTCCACCGGGCGGCGTGGACGAACCTGCGGCACGGCGCCACCACCATGGACACGCTGATCTCCATGGGCACGCTGGCCGCCTTCGGCTGGTCGGTGTGGGCGCTGTTCCTCGGCGACGCGGGCGCACCCGGCCTCACGCACCCCTTCGAGCTGACCGTCGCCCCCGGCCACGGCTCCGCCGACCTGTACCTGGAGGTCGCCTCCGGCGTCACCGCCTTCATCCTGGCCGGGCGCTACTTCGAGGCCCGTGCCAAGCGCCGGGCGGGCGCCGCGCTGCGCGCCCTGATGGAGCTGGGCGCCAGGGACGTCGGCGTCCTGCGCGACGGGCGCGAGGTACGCGTCCCGACGGCCGAACTCGCCGTCGGCGACCTCTTCGTGGTGCGCCCGGGCGAGAAGATCGCCACCGACGGCGTCGTACGGGAGGGCACCTCGGCGGTCGACGCCTCGATGCTCACCGGCGAGTCCGTACCGGTCGAGGTGGGGCCGGGCGAGGCCGTCACCGGCGCCACGGTGAACGCCGGCGGCCGACTGGTCGTGGAGGCCGCCCGGGTCGGCGCCGACACGCAACTGGCACGGATGGCACGCCTGGTGGAGGACGCCCAGAACGGCAAGGCGGCGGCGCAGCGCCTCGCCGACCGGATCTCCGCGGTGTTCGTCCCCGTGGTGATCGGGCTCGCCCTGGCGACCCTCGGCTTCTGGCTCGGCAACGGCTCGGGCCCGGCCGCCGCCTTCACCGCGGCCGTCGCCGTGCTGATCATCGCCTGCCCGTGCGCGCTCGGCCTGGCCACGCCCACGGCGCTGCTGGTCGGCACCGGACGGGGCGCACAGCTGGGCATCCTCATCAAGGGGCCCGAGGTCCTCGAGACCACCCGGCGCATCGACACCATCGTGCTGGACAAGACCGGCACGGTCACCACCGGCGCCATGACGCTGACCGCCGTCCATCCGGCCGAGGGGGAGCGGGAGGACGAGGTGCTGCGCCTGGCCGGCGCGCTGGAGCACGCCTCCGAGCACCCCATCGCCCGCGCCGTCGCCCGGGCGGCGGAGGAGCGCACCGGCGCCCTGCCCGGCGTCACGGGCTTCCGGGCCCTGTCCGGCATCGGCGTCCAGGGCACCGTGGACGGCCACGAGGTCACCGTCGGGCGCCAGGAGCTGCCCGAGCCGCTGCCGGCGGGGCTGGCCCGCGCCAAGGCGGAGGCCGAGGCCCGCGGCAGCACCGTCGTCACCGCCGCCTGGGACGGCCGGGCCCGGGCCGTGCTCGTCGTCGCCGACGCGGTGAAGCCGACCAGCGCCGACGCCGTGCGCATGCTGCGCGGGCTGGGCCTCACCCCGGTGCTGCTCACCGGGGACAACGAGACGGTGGCCCGGGCCGTCGCCGCCGAGGTGGGCATCGACGCCGTCGATGTGATCGCGGACGTCATGCCGGAGGACAAGGTCGCCGTCGTGGCCCGGCTCCAACGGGAGGGGAAGTCCGTCGCCATGGTGGGGGACGGCGTCAACGACGCCGCCGCGCTGGCCCGCGCCGACCTCGGGCTCGCCCTGGGCACCGGCACGGACGCCGCCATCGAGGCGAGCGACCTGACGCTGGTCCGGGGCGACCTGCGGGTCGCCGCCGACGCCATCCGGCTGTCCCGGCGGACCCTCGGCACGATCAAGGGCAACCTCGTCTGGGCCTTCGGCTACAACGTGGCGGCCCTGCCGCTCGCCGCCGCCGGGCTGCTCAACCCGATGATCGCGGGCGCCGCCATGGCCTTCTCGTCGGTCTTCGTGGTCGGCAACTCCCTGCGGCTGCGCGGCTTCCGGCCCCTCGCCCGCTGACGGCGCCGAGCACGCCGAGCGCCGCGACCGCCCCCGGACCGCCGGGGGCGGTCGCTCGCGTTTTCGGGCCCGGCGCCCCGCCGGTCTGAACGAACGTCAGGGCAGGTGGCGGGTGCGGGCAGCGGGTGCGGATGAGCGCCGGGCCGTTCCGTCCGCCCGCCGAGTAGGCGAAGGCGGGCCGGCCGGCTGGACCATCGCACGTGGTCCGGCCGGCCCGCCCCGCCGATGGACCCGCAACCGCGGGCGGGGCCGACCGGGTCAGGAGACCCGGGTCAGCTTCGAGCCGAGGGAGGGTTCGACGAGGGCCGTCTCCAGCAGCACCGGCACGGTGGTCGCGCCGTCGCCGCTCCCGACGACCAGCGTGCCGACCCGGGCGCCGGCCTGCGCCGTGTGCGGGACGCCGCCCTTGAGGGCCTCCACCGAGATGGCGACCTTCAGACCGGCCCAGCCGATCGCGGTGACGTCCTTCCCGGCCACCACCGGGGTCCGGCCGCCGAGACCGTCGTCGACGTAGCCGACGACATCGCCCTTCTTGATGATCGTGGCGGAGGCGAGCGCGTCCCTTGTGCCGTCGATCAGGGTGCGGCTGCGGCTGAGGACGGTGTCGATGATCGGCGCCTTCTGCTGGTCGAGCATCGCGCCGACGATCAGCTGCCGGGTGCCGCCGATCGTGCGGTAGGCGGCGAAGAGCAGGTTGCCGCCGGCCTTCGTGCTGGTGCCCGTCTTGATGCCGACGATGCCGTTGTAGCCGGCCAGCTGGTTGTAGTTCTTCTGGACCCCGCCGTTGATGTCCGTGTACTGGATCTTGCCGGCGATCTCCGCGAAGACCGGGTCCTGCATCGCCGCGTGCCCCAGCTTGACCTGGTCGCTCGCGGTGCTGACGGTGGTCGCCTCCAGACCGCTCGGGTCGGTGTACGTCGTGTCGTCCATCCCGAGTTCCCGGGCGGCGGCGTTCATCTTCTCCACGAACGCGGCCTCGGAACCCGCGTCCCAGCGCGCCAGCAGGCGGGCGATGTTGTTGGCCGAGGGCAGCATGACGGCTTCCAGGGCCTCGTACTCGGTGAGTTCCTGCCCCTCGGTGACGGGGACGACGGACTCCGAGGCCGCGAGCCCGCTGTGGTACTGGTCCTCGGCCTTCTGGTCGACCTCGACCGTCTCGCCCTTGCCGCCCTTCTTGATCGGGTGGTCGCGCAGGATGACGTAGGTCGTCATCACCTTGGCGACGCTCGCGATCGGGGTCGGCTTCTGCTCGCCGAACGCGCCGACGCGGCCCAGGCCCTCGGCCTCGACGACGGCCTGGCCCTCGCTGGGCCAGGGCAGCGAGAGCTTGCCGCCCTCGAAGGTGTACGAGCTCGCGGCGGTCGCCCTCAGCTCCGGCTCGGGCAGCGGGCGCAGCGCCTGCGCCACGCAGAACACCGCGACCAGCAGCAGGACCAGCGGGGTCCAGATCTTGATCCGGCGCACGGTCGTGCGCAGCGGCGTCTGGGGCGGCGGCGGGGTGTTGGTCAGCTCCGCCAGCAGCCGCAGCGGCTCGTCGGGGTCGGGCGGCAGCGGCATCTGCTTCGTCCGCGAGCCGCCGCCCGGCTCCGTGGCCTGCGGGGGCGCGGTCCCCGCCGGTTGCGGGGGCTGCTGGGGCTGCGGGATCGCGGGCGGCCGGTCGTCCGTGCGCAGCGGGACGAACGTTCCGCTGGGCCGGGGAGGCGACGCGGCGGGCGCGGGGGCGGAGGGCGCCGAGGCGGGCGGCACGGAGGCAGCGGGCACGGAGGCAGCGGGCACGGACGCGGAGGGCGCGGACGCGGAGGGCGCGGGTGCCGCGGCAACGGGCGCGCGCAAGGTCAGGGTGCCGCTGTCGCGGACCGGCGTGCCGGCGCCCTCCGCGCCGGGCGCGCGCAGCGTGAGCGTGCCCTCCCCGGCCCTGGGGGCGTCGTGGCCGCCCCCGGACGCCTCGCGCGCCCCGGATCCGCCCTTGACGCCTCCCGGGCCCTGCGAGGGGCCTTCGGCGCCGTCGGGCCCGGAACCCTCCCGCGGGGTCTCGTCCCTTGACTGCCCGGCGGTGTCCGCGGGGGCGTCCTGCTCTGCTTGCGGCCGCGCGTCGTCGGCGGCGGGGGCGTCCTCCTGGGGCGCCTCCGGACCGTCCGCGGGGGTCTGCTCGTCCGCGTCGCCGGGCCCGGCCTCCTTCGCGGACCTCCCGCCCTCGGGCTTCTGCTCCGGCTCCGGCTCCGCCTTCGGTTCCGCGCCTTCCGCGGTACCGGCAGCGGCCTCGCGTCCCTCCAGGGGCGCGCCGGCCTCCTCCGCGACCACGTCGTCCGTGCGGGATTCCGCGCCACCGCGTGCGCCGCCGGCACCCGTGGCGTCTCCCGCGTCCGGCGTAGCGTCCCGCGCCCCGCCGTCCGCGTCCGCACCCTCGTCCGGCGTATCCGAAGCACTCGGCTCCGGCGTCGGTGCGTCCGTTCCTTCCGGCGGCTCCGGCACGGACTCCGGCTCGCCGGAGACCGGTTCGGCCGCGCCGCGCGGCGCTCCCACGACCCCGTGGAAGACCGTCAGCCGCGGATCCACCGCCCCGCCTCCGGTCGCCTCCCCCGACGACTCCTGCTGCTCCGCCCTGCCGGGGGACTCGCCCGCCACCGGACCTCCTCCACACGTCGCGAGGGGCGCCTCCGCGGCGCCCCGCTCACCGATACACCAGTTTCCCGGCCCCTGCCGTGCTGCCGCCGCGGGACCCGCCGCGGGGCAGCCGGCCTCCTGCGAGCCACCGCCGCCCCGTTGTCAGACGCAAACGACATATGAGTCGGTTCCCGCACGAACGGGCAAGGCGCTCTCGACAGGCCGGTGTGAGAGGCGTCACCCTGTCATTCATCCACGCGGGGAGGCATGGATGGGCAGGAGCCGCAGAACACTTCCGGAGGAGCTATTGCTGCTCGCCCTGGACCCGGCCACGGGTACCACGGCGCAGCCGCAGTCGCTCGACCTCGGTCTTGCGGGGGCACAGCTAGTGGAGCTGGCCCTGGCAGGACGGATAGCCCCTGACGGGGATCGTATCGCCGTGGTGCACCCACGGCCGACAGGAGATCCGACCCTGGACTCCGCGCTCGAACTGCTGCGCCGACGCGGCAGTCCGGTGCGCGCCGTCCACTGGATCGGCGGGCCCCGGCTGGGGCTGCGACAGACGTATCTGGCGCATCTGGAACGGTGCGGCATGGTGCACGCCGTGCCGGGACAGATGTGCGGGGTGCTGCCGACCACTCGCTATCAGGCGACCGACAGCGACGTCAGCCGGGAGATCAGGGCCCGACTGGACAGCGCGATCCGCACCGGGGTGCCACCGGACCCGCGGACCGCCGCGCTCGCCGCGATCGCCCATGCGGTGGGGCTCGGCAAGCACCTGTACCCGGGCAACGAGGGCCGGTCGTCCCGGTCACGGCTACGTGACCTGATCCGGTACGACCCCATGGGCGGCCTCGTCGCGCACGCCGTGATGGACGTGCAGAACGGCGCCGCCGCGCAGCAGAAGCGCGCCCCCGCCCAGGGTCGTCCGGCGGCGACGAGGGCGACGGGCCACGGCATGGTCCGCGCCGGCGTTCGCTGAGCCGGAGCGTCCGGGGACCAGACCCGGACACCTGACGTCGGCGATTCCCACGCAACAGCGACGCGCGGGGCGGCGACCGGCACCGGCCGGCCGCCGCCCCGCGCGTCGCCGTTCGTGCACGCGTCGCCGTTTGTGCGCTCTTTTGAAGAGCGCAGCATATGACCAATTCCCAGCGGCGGGATGACCGATAGTGGCACTCTGCTGACCAGCAGTACATATCTGCAGAGAACGCGGACCAGTCCGGAATCCGGAGGTGCACATCCCGTGGCCGCCAACGTCAATCCCACCGTCAGGCGACGCCGACTCGGCTCGGAACTGCGCAAGCTGCGCGAGCAGAAGGGGATGACCGCGGAGGAGGTCGCCGCACGGCTGCTGGTCTCCCAGTCGAAGATCAGCAGGCTGGAGAACGGGCGCCGCAGCATCAGCCAGCGTGACGTGCGCGATCTGTGCGGCGTGTACGGGGTCGAGGACAGCCGCCTGGTGGACTCCCTGATGAACATGGCGCGCGAGTCCCGCCAGCAGGGCTGGTGGCACGCCTTCGGCGACGTCCCCTACAGCGTCTACATCGGCCTGGAGACCGAGGCCGAGTCCCTGCGCGTCTACGAATCCCTCATCGTGCCGGGGCTGCTGCAGACCCGCGCCTACGCCGAGGCGGTCATCGAGGGCATGTGGCCGGAGGCGACTCCCGCCGATCTCGACAAGCGCATCCAGGTGCGGCTCAAGCGGCAGGAACGCATCCTGGACCCCGTCAAACCGCTGCGCTACTGGGCCGTCGTCGACGAGGCGCTCCTGCGCCGCGTGGTGGGCAGCAGGGTGGTGATGCGCGAGCAACTGGAGCACCTGGCGCACGTGAGCTCCATGCCGCACGTCACACTGCAGGTGCTCCCCTACACCGTGGGGGCCCACCCGGGGATGTACGGCAAGTTCGCCATCCTGGAGTTCGAGGACGAGTCCGACGCCAGCGTGGTCTACCTCGAGGGCGTCACGAGCGACCTGTACCTCGAGAAGCCGTCGGACGTGCAGAGCTACAGCGTGATGTACGAGCATTTGAGGGCCCAGGCGCTGAATGCCGAGCAGTCGAGGCAGTTCGTGATCGACATCGCCAAGGAGTACGCCACCTGACGGGGCCTCAGCAGGCAGGAGGGCGGCAGGGTACACCGCGGGAACCATGGCGAAAGCGGGTCATGGAATATGCCATCCGGTCGGGTGAAGCAGCCATCCGGGGAGCGAAGTTGGCGAGTAGCGTCATTCGCGCCGCAGGGCGTGATCACGCCTCCCCGACTGGAGCATCCGGAGTGTAAAGAATGGCAACACCGCGAATCCACAAGGAAGCCTGGAAGAAGTCCTCGTACTCGGCCGCCAACGGCGACTGCGTCGAGGTGGCGACCCAGAGCGACGAGGTCATCGCCGTACGCGACTCCAAGGACCCCAAGGGCCCAATTCTGAGCTTCCCGAAGGAATCCTGGGCCTCATTCGTCGCGGCCGCGCAGCAGGGCGCGTTCCCCGCCGCCTGACCCGCCGCCAGACGCAGACGACCCCCTCGACCGGCACGCCGTCCTGGCCGAGGGGGTTCCTTCTCACCACCGCGCATGATTGATCGCCGCTGATGACGCGGCAGAATGCGTCTCCGTCTCATAGGAGTGGCCCAGAGCGCGCTCAGCGGCCCCCGGGTGCCGTGACGCCGCTTTCACCGCCCCCTGCCTCACGCCATGGGACGCCGCTTTGCGAGGCAGGCCGGCGCCTCACGGGCGAGACGTACGGATACCCAGCCCCCGGCGCGCGCTCACGACCGACGACCGTCGCCCCCGGCCGATCGCATCTCGAAGCCCGCCAGCCCACTCGCGAGTCGCCAAAGCCGTCAGGTGGTCATTGCCAGGACCGCCCCCACAGGCCGCCACGACGCTCATGCGCGCCCCCGCAGGCCGCCACGACGCTTGCGCGACCACCCCGGACGAATCGGCGACCCCCGGCAGCTACGGGCCGAGGAGGCGGGACGGACGGATTCCGGGCCGGGTTCCCGGGGCGGTCGACGTGCGGTCGTTCCGGCGAAGTGCCCGTTCATGGTGGGACCGCGCCGACGCCCACGCCAATGTGACGTTAGGTCAAGAAAACGTAAAATCGTTCTACTTGCTGATCGACGTTCACGTCCTTGAACGTCAGTGGTCTTGACCATCCCCTTACCAGGCGGTTCAATCTGGGGCGCCGCCCCACGACGGACGTACCGGCGAAGTGCGCTCCCGTTCACAAGGCGGACCCCTGGAAGGGGCAACAACGCATGAACAGTCTCGACTGGGCCGTGCTCGTCGGCTACTTCGGCGTGATGGTCGCCATCGGCCTGTGGTCCCACAAACGCGTCGACGACGTCAGCGACTTCTTCACCGCCGGCGGCCGCATGCCCTGGTGGCTGTCCGGCATCTCGCACCACATGTCCGGCTACAGCGCGGTCATGTTCACCGGCTACGCGGGCATCGCCTACACCTACGGCATCACCTCGTACGTCACCTGGTCCTTCCCCATCGCCATCGGCATCGCCATCGGGGCCAACCTCTTCGCGCCCCGGCTGAACCGGCTGCGCTCCCGGCTGCACGTGGCCTCGCCGCTCGAATACCTGAAAAACCGTTACAACATCCCGACGCAGCAGGCACTGGCCGTCTCCGGCGTGCTGCTCAAGATCGTGGACGTGGGCGCCAAGTGGGCGGCGATCGCCACCCTCCTGTCGGTCTTCACCGGAGTCTCCCTCAACCAGGGCATCCTGATCACCGGTGCCGTCACGGCCGTCTACTGCACGGTCGGCGGGCTGTGGGCGGACGCCCTCACCGAGCTGGGCCAGTTCGTCATCCAGCTGCTGGCCGGGCTCGCCATGCTGGTGGCGGTGCTGGGCGAGATCGGCGGGATCAGCGGGCTGTGGACGGTCTGGGACAAGCTGCCCGACAACCACACCGCGCCGACCGCCGGGCCCTACACCCTCACCTTCCTGCTGGCATACCTCTTCATCAAGACGTTCGAGTACAACGGCGGCATGTGGAACCAGGCCCAGCGCTACATGGCCACCGGCAGCGCCCGCGAGGCCACCCGCTCGGCCCGGCTGTCGGCCCTGCTGTGGTTCGTCTGGCCGCTGGTCCTCTTCTTCCCGATGTGGGTCGCCCCGCTGCTGGTGAAGGCGCAGAAGCCGGACGCCTCGGACTCCTACGCCCTGCTGACCGAACAGCTGCTGCCGCACGGCCTGCTGGGCCTGGTGGTCGTCGGCTTCTTCTCCCACACCATGGCCATGTGCTCCTCGGACGCCAACGCCATCGCCGCCGTCTTCACCCGGGACATCGCGCCGGTGCTGTCCAAGGCGGCGCGCGGCTGGAACGCGCGGGCCGGGCTGATCGCCGCCCGGATCACCACCGTGGCCTTCCTCGCCCTGTCGATGGCGGTCGCCACCCAGGTGGACTCCCCGACGTTCAAGGACATCATCACGGTCGTCATCAAGTGGGTGGCCGGCCTGATGGGCCCGATCGCGATCCCCTTCATGCTCGGGCTGCTGCGCACGTTCCGGAAGTCCGGCCCGACGGCGGCGCTGGTCTCCTGGGCGGCGGGCCTGTTCGCCTTCTGGCTCACCACGTACGGCCTGGACGGCGTGCAGCTGCAGATCCAGATCGTCACACCGCTGGCGGTCAGCCTCGTGCTCTACGTGCTCATCGGCTTCGTCAAGCCCGAGGACACCCCGGAGCGCGACGCGATCCTGGCGCGCGTCAACACCGACGGGGACGGCGAGGGGGACGCCGCCGCGGCCCTGCCCGAGGAGCCCGCGAAGGCCTGACGGCCGGTGTCCCGGGGAGGGCCGTCACCCGCCCCGGGACACACGGCACCCGCCCCGTTCACAGGACGTCGGCGAGCTCCTGCCGCAACCGCCGCTTGGGCCGCGCGCCCACGAGGGCCCGCACCGGCTCCCCCGCCCGGAAGACCATCAGGGTCGGCATCGACAGGACGCCGTACGCCGACGTCGCCTGCGGGTTGCGGTCCACGTCCAGCTGGACGACCTTCAGCCGGCCCGCCTCCTCCCGCGCGAGCTCCGCCAGGACGGGGGCGATCCGGCGGCACGGCTCGCACCAGGCGGCGGTGAACTCCACCAGCACCGGCCCCTCGGCCGCCAGCACCTCCTCGGCCCAGGTCGCGTCGGTCACCGTCGTCAGGCCCTCGGTATGCGTCGTCATGGCGTACTCCTCTCGCTCGCCTCGCAGTCGAACTGGCAGCGCGGTGCGGAGGCGCCCTGGGCCGCGGTCCGTTCCGCGCGGGCGAGCTGCGAGCCGAGCCGCTCGCGGACCTCCGCCAGGCGGTCGATGCACTCGTCCAGTTCGGCGAGCTTGCGCCGGTAGACCTCGAGCGAGGCGGCGCACGAGTCGCCCTCGGGGTGGCCGGCCCGCAGGCAGTCCACGAACGGGCGGGTGTCGGCCAGTTCGAAGCCGAAGGCGCGCAGCTCCTGGATCTGCCGGAGCAGCCGCAGGTCCTGCTCGTCGTACGCCCGGTAGCCGTTGCCCGCGCGCCGGGCGCGCAGCAGGCCGAGCGCTTCGTAGTGACGCAGGGCGCGGGTGGTGGTCCCGGCCCGTTCGGCGAGTTCTCCGATCCGCATGCCGCCGACGGTAGACCTTGACGCGGGCGTCAAGGCCAGCGCGGGTCCAAGGCCCGCACCTGCCGCGCCGCCTCTTATTCCCGCCGGAGCCCCGCGGCCCGGTGATCCTTCCGACACCGCCGACCGGCCCGCGCCGCGCCTATCCTCGAAGGATGAGCCACACTCCGCCCACTGCCAACAGCATGCGTCGTGCCCTCAGGCGTGCCCGTGACGGCGTCGCGCTCGACACCGCGGAGGCCGCCGTGCTGCTGCAGGCCCGGGGGGAGGATCTCGCCTCCCTCACCGAGAGCGCCGCCCGGGTGCGGGACGCCGGTCTCGAGGCGGCGGGACGGCCGGGGGTCATCACCTACTCCAAGAGCGTCTTCATCCCGCTCACCCGCCTGTGCCGGGACAAGTGCCACTACTGCACCTTCGCGACCGTCCCCGGCAAGCTGCGGCGGGCCGGGCACGGGATGTTCATGTCCCCGGACGAGGTGCTGGAGATCGCGCGGCGCGGCGCCGAACTCGGCTGTAAGGAAGCCCTGATCACGCTGGGGGACAAGCCGGAGGACCGCTGGCCCGAGGCCCGTGAGTGGCTCGACGCCCACGGCTACGACGACACCATCGCCTACGTCCGGGCGATGTCGGTGCGGATCCTGGAGGAGACGGGGCTGCTCCCGCACCTCAACCCGGGGGTCATGAGCTGGACGGACTTCCAGCGTCTGAAGCCGGTCGCGCCCTCGATGGGCATGATGCTGGAGACGACGGCGACCCGGCTGTGGAGCGAGCCCGGCGGCCCGCACTACGGCTCCCCCGACAAGGAACCGGCCGTACGGCTGCGGGTGCTGGAGGACGCGGGCCGCAGCTCCGTGCCCTTCACCAGCGGACTGCTCATCGGCATCGGAGAGACGTACGAGGAGCGCGCCGAGTCGCTGTTCGCGCTGCGCCGCGTGGCCCGGTCGTACCAGGGCATCCAGGAGCTGATCATCCAGAACTTCCGCGCGAAGCCGGACACCGCGATGCGCGGCATGCCGGACGCGGAGCTGGACGACCTGGTGGCCACCGTGGCGGTCGCCCGGCACATCATGGGCCCCTCGGCCTGCCTGCAGGCGCCGCCGAACCTGGTGGACGCGGAGTACGCCCGGCTGATCGGGGCCGGCATCGACGACTGGGGCGGGGTCTCCCCGCTGACGCCGGACCACGTCAACCCCGAGCGGCCCTGGCCGCAGATCGAGGAACTGGCGGCGCGCTCGGCGGAGGCGGGCTTCTCCTTGCGCGAACGGCTCTGCGTGTACCCGGAGTTCGTCCTGCGCGGCGAGCCGTGGCTGGACCCGCGGCTGCTGCCGCACGTCACCGCGCTGGCCGACCCCGCCACGGGCCTGGCGCGCGAGGACGCCGAGGTCACCGGCCGTCCGTGGCAGGAGCCGGAGGAGGTCTTCACCGCCGCGGGCCGCACCGACCTGCACCGCACCATCGACACCGAGGGCCGCACCGGCGACCGCCGCGCGGACTTCGACGAGGTGTACGGCGACTGGGAGGCGCTGCGCGAGCAGGCCGCGCCCGGCCTGGTCCCGGACCGCATCGAGGCCGACGTGCGCACCGCGCTGTCCGTGGCCGCCGACGACCCCACGAAGCTGACCGACGCCGAGGCGCTCGCGCTGCTGCACGCGAACGGGCCGGCGCTGGACGCGCTGTGCCGGATCGCCGACGACGTCCGGCGTGACGCGGTGGGCGACGAGGTCACCTACGTCGTCACCCGCAACATCAACTTCACCAACGTCTGCTACACCGGCTGCCGTTTCTGCGCCTTCGCGCAGCGCCGCACCGACGCCGACGCCTACACCCTGTCGCTGTCCCAGGTCGCCGACCGGGCCGAGCAGGCCTGGCAGGTCGGCGCGACCGAGGTGTGCATGCAGGGCGGCATCCATCCCGACCTGCCCGGCACCGCCTACTTCGACATCGCGCGGGCGGTGAAGGAGCGCGTACCCGGCATGCATGTGCACGCCTTCTCCCCCATGGAGGTCGTCAACGGCGCCACCCGCACGGGCCTGTCCATCCGCGAGTGGCTGACCGCCGCCAAGGAGGCCGGACTGGACTCCATCCCGGGCACCGCCGCCGAGATCCTCGACGACGAGGTCCGCTGGGTGCTCACCAAGGGCAAGCTGCCCGCCGCCACCTGGGTCGAGGTGGTCACCACCGCCCACGAACTGGGCCTGCCCTCTTCCTCCACCATGATGTACGGGCACGTCGACCAGCCCCACCACTGGCTCGCCCACCTGCGTCTGCTGGCCGAGATCCAGCAGCGCACGGGCGGCTTCACCGAGTTCGTGACGCTGCCCTTCATCCACACCAACGCGCCCGTCTACCTGGCGGGCATCGCCCGCCCCGGGCCCACGCTGCGCGACAACCGCGCCGTCACCGCCATGGCCCGGCTCCTCCTGCACCCGCACATCCGCAACATCCAGACCAGCTGGGTCAAGCTCGGCACCGACGGCGCCGCCGAGATGCTGCGCTCTGGGGCCAACGACCTCGGCGGGACCCTGATGGAGGAGACCATCTCCCGCATGGCCGGCTCCAGCTACGGCTCCCACCGGTCCATCCGCGATCTGGTGGCCATCGCCGACGCCGCGGGCCGACCCGCCCGCCAGCGCACGACCACCTACGGCGAGGTGTCCGCCGAGCGCATCGCCACGGGTCTGGCCTCCGACGGCCACCTGCCGGAACTGCTGCCGGTCCTGGAGGACTGAGCGGGGGGCGCGGCCGGGCCGCGCCCCCCTCGACCTGTGCAAAAGAGTCCGAGCAACTCTCCAAAAGCGTCACACAGGCTGCGCACCTCCTGCGGGAGGTGTCGTTAGCGTTGCTGGCCTTCCGCCCCGCACGGGCCATGTGCGCGCGGACCGCCGCCGACGTCCCCCGGCGGCGCTGTCAGCAGAGAAAGACTCGGAGATGGACTACTGCTCCTTTTGCCGTCGGCATCTCAACGGGGCTCTGGTGTGTCCGGGGTGCGGAGCGTACGCACCCGACATCGCACCGCCGATGTGGCAGGGCCCGGGCTCCACCGCCGGGGAGACGCACCTCGACGCGGAGCCCGACGGCTCCGACGATCCCGACGGCACCGGACAGGACGACGCCGACCCGACCCGGCAGGGCCGCGCCGCCCGCCGCCGGCAGCTGGAGCGCTGGAAGAAGAACCGGCGCCGCGCAGCAGCCGCCACCGCCGTGGCGCTCTTCGGCGGCGGCCTGACCGTCGCGGTGACGCCGCACGGCGGCTCCAGGAGCCGGGCCGACACGGCAGCGGCGGCGGAGCCCCTGACTCCGGCGTCCACCCGTACCCTGCCGCTCTCCTCGGTCCCCGCGCGGTCCGGTGACGGCGCCCCGCACCGTCCAGCGGTCCAGCGCGCACACCCCCGCACCGCCGTGCCCCCTACGGGGGCAGGCGCGTACGGGCGTGAGGCCGCACCGTCCGACGCGAGCACCCCCGCCGGCACCGCCCCCGACCCGGCGCACACGGCTCCGCGGGGCGGCAGCGGTCCCCGGGTGCGCACGGGCACGACCGTCCCCGTCCCCGAGGACACCGCTGCGCGGGCCGACACGCCGCGCACCACCGGCCCTTCGTCCGCCCCCCACGCTCCCGCGGACGTCCCGGCCACTCCCCCCACCACGACGGCGGCCCCCGTGCCGTCGGCGACGACGTCACCGATGCAGCTGTGCCTCCTGGTGCTCTGCCTCGGCTGACCGGAAAGGAACGACACGTGCCGAGCAGCTACGCCGATCTCCACCGCCGACGCGTCCGCACCTGGCGGTTGTGGTTCGCCGGAGCCGCGGCCGCGGTACTCGCCGGGCTGCTGGCCAAGACCGGCATCCTGGTCGCGCAGAGGTTCCTGCTGCTGCCGCTGTTCGCCCCGGAGGGCTACGGGCTGTGGCGCGACGCGGCCGCCACCGCCTATGTCCTGGGAGCAGGGCTCGTCGCGCTCGCCGCGACGCTCCTGCTGCGCGTCCTGCTCACGGCGACACCGCGCGCCACGCTGTTCTTCGCCTGGACCATGACCGCGCTGACCGCCTTCGCCGTGCTCGTCCCGCTGGCCCTGCGGCCCTCCAACGAGGTGCTCGCCGCCTGTGTGGTGAACCTCTTCATCGGTCTGGTGGTCACCTCGCTGCTCGCGGGTGCGGCCCGCTGGGCGCTGACCCGCGGCGGCCCGGCACCCCGGCCCGTCCGGGAGGGGAGCCGGGGCTGGTAAGCCGATCCCGAGCCTCCTCAGAAGCCTCCGCTGCCCCGGCAGCGGAGGCCTTTTCGGCGCATGTCCGGCTGCTTTCGGTCGCGACCGGAAGCCCGCCGATTGAGTCGATTACAGTGCCTGGTCGAGTCGAGCAGAGAGGCGTTGCATGAGCGGGGGCGTGTGGGGGCGTGCCGAGCAGCAGGACTTCCGCAGCCGGGTGCGCGGGTGCCTGCTCGGCGGCGCCATCGGCGACGCCCTGGGCGCCGGCGTGGAGTTCGACTCGCTGACCGCCATCCGTCAGGCGCACGGCCAGGACGGGGTCACCGACTACGTCTCGGCGTACGGGCGGCGGGGGGCCGTCACCGACGACACCCAGATGTCGCTGTTCACCGCGGAGGGCCTGATACGCGCCCAGGTGCGCCGCGACACCGGGGCCTGGCACCCGCCCACCGATGTGCACCGCGCCTACCTGCGCTGGGCGGCCACCCAGAGCGACTGGGGGCCCGACGAGCGCCGTGAGGACACCGGCTGGCTGGCCCGCGAGGAGTGGCTGTACGCGCGCCGCGCCCCCGCGAAGGCCTGCCTCACCGGGCTCGGCGACGAGCGGATGGGCACTTTGGACAAGCCCAAGAACCCGCAGTCCAAGGACTGCGGAACGGTCACGCGGTCCGCCCCCTTCGGACTGCTGGTCGGCTGGGAGCCGCAGCTGGTGCTCCAGCTCGCCGCGGAGTGCGCCGCGCAGACGCACGGTCACCCCACGAGTGCCGTCGCGGCCGGGGCGTTCGCCGTCATCATCCACGGGCTGGCCCGCGGCCAGACCCTGGACGGTGCCGTTCAGCACGCGCTGGCCCTGATCGCGGCACGCCCCGGGCACGAGGAGACCTCCGCGGCCCTGCAGGCCGCCCTCGGCGCCGTGCGCCAGGGGCTCCCCAGCCCGGAGCGGGTGGAGTCCCTGGGCACGGGCCGGACGGCCGAGGAGGCGCTCGCCATCGGCGTCTACTGCGCCCTGGTGGCCGAGGACGTCCGGCACGGGCTGCTGCTCGCGGTCAACCACTCCGGGGACAGCGACTCCACCGGCTCGATCTGCGGCAACCTGCTCGGCGCACGGGACGGCGAGACCGCCCTGCCTCCGGCATGGGTCGCGGAGCTGGAGGGCCGGGGGACCATCCTCCAGGTCGCCGACGACTTCGCCATGGAGCTGACCCAGGGGGCGGTGCTGCACGGCCCCGGCGGCGCGTCGGCGGCGTGGCTGCGCCGCTATCCCGGCCGCTGACGGCCCGCGGCGGCCCGGCGGGAGTTCCGCACTCCCCAGGGACCGGGGTCCTGGGCCCTCGTCCCCCCAGCCGACGTCCGCACTGCGGACGGTTGTCCGGCGGGCGCGCCCGCTGACGACCCGAACGACCCGCCGTCACCCGGGGCCGGACCGCGATGGACCGGCCTACGGAACGGCATCGCCGGTGGTACGCCGGGATCGGGGTGGGCTGGCTGGTCGAGGTGGGCGACTTCACGACCCGCCGCCCTCGGCTGCGCGCCCCCTCCGAGCGCTGCACCTCCGGGCGCCGCGAACGCCACTCACCGGCCGGCACCCGCCCACCGACGACCCGAACAACCCGCCGTCACCCCGGGCCGGGTCGCGGCCGGGCGTCGTCCTGTACCGGCAGCAGCATGCGCCACACCGCGTCCTCCAGCCCGTGCACCCCGGCGATCCACCCCAAGCCGTCCTCCGGGGTCCCTTGACGCGCCGCGGCGGCCAGTTCGCCCAGAGCGCCGGCGAGGTCGCCGTGCCGCAGCACGGGCTCGACGCGGCCGCCGCCGGGACCGCCGGTGAGGTAGCGCTCGTAGGCGGGCGCCGTGCGCAGCACCCCCACCGGGCGCCACTCCTGCGCCGTCCGGTCCACCGGGCGGCCGCCCACCCGGACCCCGTCCGCCTCCAGCACCCGGGTGCGCGTGCGGTCCACGGCGAGCGCGGTCCACGCGTCGGCGCCGGTGAGCACCGCCGCGGGACGGCAGCGCTCGACGGCCTCCGCGACCGGCTCCGCCCCCGCCCGGCCGCCGCCGACCAGCGGCACCGCCGTCATGCCGGCGTACAGGCAGCCGTAGAACGCCCCCGCCAGGTCGGCGCCCTGCCGGTAGTCGAGCAGCACCCGGCTGCCCGGCGGCAGCAGCCGTCCCAGCTCCGCCGCGACGGCGCGGGCGCGGCGGTCGAGCCCGGCGAAGTCGCAGTCGTACGGCTCTCCCAGACGCCCCTCCGGGTCCCGCTCGGCCCGGCGTCGCAGGGCGGGGCCGGGCAGTCGGCCGACCGGCACCGCCGGCCGGCCGCCCCGGCTCCGCGCTCCGCTCCCGGCATGCCTCACACAACGCGCGCACATGGGCGGCCCTCCACCTCCTCCGGCGGAACTCCCGCCGGGTCGACGGCAATCGGCCGCACTCCATGGGAAACTGAACCGCGCATCTTCCGTTACTCCCTCATGCGCCCCTCCGGAAGGCCACCCCTGGGTGACCGCGTTCGGGAAAGGCGGCAAACTGGCACAGTCGGCGGAACCGATCAGGATGGTCCCGCCGTCCGGGGAAACTGTTCCGGCTCGTGATGAACGATCGATATACGCGCTCTCGCGAAGATCCGGCGGCATCAGGGGGCAGGCATGGCAAGCGGTAAGGACCCGGGCGGAGCGCTGCGCTTCGCGGTCCTCGGCCCGGTACGGGCCTGGCGCGGCACGGAGCCGCTCTCCGTCGGATCGCCGCAGCAGAAGGCACTGCTGTGCGCGCTGCTGCTGCGCGGCGGGCGCCCGGCCACCGCGCAGGAGCTGCTGAACGCCGTGTGGGGCGAGGAGCCTCCGCCCACAGCGCTGGCGGCGCTGCGCAGTTACGCCTTCCGCCTCCGCAAGGCCCTCGGTGCCGACGCGCTGGCCACCGTCGAGGGGGGCTACGTGCTGGACCCCGGCGAGGGCTTCGACCTCTTCCTCGCCGAACGGCACCAAGCCGCGGCCGAGAAGGCCCGCGCGGCGGGAGACCTGGCCACGGCCCGCGACGAGTTGCGCGGCGCCCTCGCCCTCTTCGACGGCGAGCCCCTGGCCGGTCTCCCCGGCCCGTACGCCGAGACCCAGCGCACCCGCCTGACGGAGTGGCGGCTGCAGCTCACCGAGACCTGCCTCGACCTGGACCTGCAGGCCGGCTGCCACGCCGAGGCCGTCTCCGAACTCACGGTGCTGTCCGCGGAGCACCCGCTACGCGAACGTCCGCGCGCCCTGCTGATGCTCGCCCTGTACCGCAGCGGGCGGCAGGCCGAGGCGCTGGGCGTCTACGCCGACACGCGCCGCCTGCTCGCCGACGAGCTGGGCGTCGACCCCGGTGCCGAGCTCGCCGAACTGCACCAGTGCGTGCTGGAGGCGGACCCTTCTCTGCTGCCCCCCGTCCCGCGGCCCGTAGCCGGGTCGGAGGCCGGGTCCGTCGCCGCCGAGCCGGTACGGCCGGCCCAGCTGCCCGCCACCGTCGCCGACTTCACCGGCCGCGAGGACTTCGTCCGGGAACTCGGCGAGCGTCTGGCCGGGGCCTCGGCGGAGGGCGGTGTCATGGCGGTCTCCGCGGTCGCCGGCATCGGCGGCGTCGGCAAGACGACCCTCGCCGTCCATGTCGCCCACGCCGTCGCGGGCGCCTTCCCCGACGGCCAGCTCTACGTGGACCTTCAGGGTGCCGACGCCGTGCCCGCGGAACCCGAGACGGTGCTCGCATCCTTCCTGCGCTCCCTCGGCGTCGCCGACTCCGCGATACCCGAGTCCCTCGCCGACCGCGCCGCGCTCTACCGCTCCACCCTCGCGGGCCGCCGGGTCCTGGCCCTGCTGGACAACGCCCACGACGCCGCCCAGGTCCGCCACCTTCTGCCGGGCACGCCCGGCTGCGCCGCGCTGATCACCAGCCGGCCCCGCATGGTCGACCTGGCCGGGGCCCACCTGGTCGACCTCGACGTCATGAGCCCGGAAGAGGCCCTGCTGCTCTTCACCCGCATCGTCGGGGAGGAACGCGTCGCCGGGGAACGCCAGGCCGCCCTCGAGGTCGTCGCCGCCTGCGGCTTCCTGCCGCTCGCCATCCGCATCGCCGCCTCCCGCCTGGCCACCCGCCGCAGCTGGACGGTCTCCTTCCTGGCCCGCAGGCTCAGCGACGAACGCCGCCGCCTGGACGAGCTCCGGGCCGGCGACCTCGCCGTCAGGGCCACCTTCGACTTCAGCTACGGCCAGCTCACCCCGTCGCAGGCCCGTGCCTTCAGCCTGCTGGCCCTCGCCGACGGCCCGGACATCTCCCTGGACGCGGCCGCGGCCGTCCTCGACCTGGACGTCGCCGACGCCGAGGAGCTGCTGGAGGCGCTGGTCGACATCAGCCTCCTCGAGTCCAACGCGCCCGCCCGCTACCGCTACCACGACCTGGTGCGCCTGTACGCCCGGGACTGCGCCCGGCGCCACGAGGGCGACCATGTCCGCTGCGCGGCCCTGTCCCGGCTGCTGGACTTCTACCTCGCGTCAGCCGCGCGCGCCTACGAGTTGGAGAACCCCGGCGACCGCGTGCTCGCGCACCTCGCCCCCGTCGGCCGCCCCGGACTGGCCTTCGACTCCCGGGCGGAGGGCCTGGAGTGGCTGTTCACCGAGGCGCCCTGCCTTCTCGCCGCCGTCCGGCAGGCGGCGGCCGACGGTTGTGAGGCGCCGCTGCGGCGGGCCGTCGACCTGCTCTTCACCACCCAGGACCTGATGGAGTCCGGGATCCACGCGCGCCAGTACGAGCAGGCCACGCGCGCCCTCGCCGCGACGGCGTGCACCTGCGGCGAGCAGCGCGTGGAGGCGAGGACGCGCGTGCTGCTGGGCCAGCTCCTGGGCCTTTCGGGCCACTTCAAGGAGGCGGACGGGCAGGCGCAGCGCGCACTCGTCCTCGGCCGCTCCGTCGAGGATCCGCTGACGTGCAGCTACGCGCCCATCGTGCGAGGCATGATCGCCGCGTACGGCCGGCACTTCGAGGAGGCGGCCGCCCACTACCAGAGCGGTCTCGACGCGTTCCGGGCCGACGGCAACCGGCATGGTGAGGCGGCCGCCCTGAGCAACCTGTCGCGGGTGAGGAACGACCTCGGCGACATCCCGGCGGCGGTGGCCGCGGCCGAGGACGCCCTGTCGATCTACCGGGGCCTGCGGGCGGGATTCCGTCTCGGCAACGGCCTGTACGCGCTCGCCATCGCGCTGACCGCCGCGCGCCGCGAGGACGAGGCCTACGCGTGCCTCACCGAGGCGCTCCCCATCTTCCGTGCGGCCAGGCAGCAGTTGTGGGAGGGGATGACCCTCTTCCGGATGGCCGAGGTCCAACTGGCCTCCGGGAGCCACCGCCAGGCGGCCTCCCTCGCTGAGCAGTCGCTGAACCTGCTGCGTGAGATCGGCGGCGCGTGGCGCCGCGCGCACGCCCTCACCGTCCTCGGCACGTCCCTCGACGGCATGGGTCAGCCCGACCGCGCGCGTGCCTGCTGGCGCGACGCCCTCGCGGAGTTCACGGCCCTGGGGTCCCCCGACGCGGAGACCGTGCGGCGTCTGCTCGCGGGCCCTGCCGCGCCGGCGGTCGCGGTCTGACGTCCGGGACGTGCAACACCACGGGCACAGGACGTCAACAATTCCGTTTATCAGTTGATTATCGTCCCCTGCCACGATTCCATCAGTTCCACAGCCACCCGCCTGGCGGCGTACGGGGGTCGTTGCCAGGCGGGTTCGGTGTCGACCAGTCCACAGCAGGAGGCAGCATGAGCGAGACGACGCCCGAGGCCGGCGCCGCGGAGGAGCCGGAGGTCACTCCCTCCGAGGAGGAGACCGCCGAGAAGGCGACCGCCAAGGGCGACGGCACGATCATCAAGCCGGACAACTGGCACCAGACCTGAGGTCCCGGCTCCACGCACCGGGGGGAGCGGGGAGCCGGACGGGCCGACGGGGGACACGGGGGACACCCGGCCCGGAAGATGCCGCCGGGCAGGACGGGGGGCGCTGCAGAACGGCAGCGCGGGGGGCAGCGGCGGCACGCACCATGGACCGACTGCGGCGCGGAGGGGGCGCCGTAGTCGGTCTTTCGCCATGTCGGGGACGCCGTGTCGGGGCGTCATGCGGGGGGCGCGGGCGCCCGCGCCTGCCGGCCAGGCAGCCGGACGAGGGCCGACGGGCCCGGGCCGGCCACGCGACCGGACGCCCTGCCTTCGTCCCCCCGCACCGCCGAGAACCGCCGCAGACGCCGACAGCCATCGCGCGCGCCACCGGCGCGCAGTGAGTGCCGCACCCCGGTGTCCCCCTCCGCGGGCCCCTGCAGCGAACCCGTGTGCCGCAAGGCCTTCCGGGTGCGCACGACGCCGGCTCGTCACCCATGGGCGGGGCGACGATGCCTCGCAGGAGCCGCCGTTGCGCCTCGACCGGACACGGCCGAGGGTGGTTCACCCCGAACGCCACCCCGCGTGGCGCCCCGCGCTCCCGCCGCGTAGGTTGAGCGACGGCGGCCGTCGTCTGCCCCTTCCGTGTGTGGCGCGACGGCCGTCAGCCTCCGTCAACCGGGCCGTCACGCGCGCCGGGTGGCCGCCTCGGTGCCCTTCACGGCGTTGAGCGCGTACACGCAGCGGTCCTTGCTGCTCGCGTACACCACGCCGTCGGCGACCACCGGGGAACCGGTGATCTCCCCGCCGGTCTCCAGCTTCCAGCGCAACTGGCCGCCGCCCGCGTCGACCGTGTAGAGGCAGTGGTCCTTGGAGCCGAAGTGCACCCGCCCGTCGGCCACCACGGGGGAGCCGACGATTTCGCCCTGGGCGGCGAAGCGCCACTTCGGGGTGCCGGAGACCGCGTCGAGCGTGTACAGCGCGCCGCCCGCGCCGAGCATCACCGAACCGCCCGCGACGAGCACGGGCTCCACGCTCTGCCGCTGCTCGGTGGCGACCCGCCAGCGATCGCGGCCGTCCGCCGGGTCCAGGGCGTACACGGTGCCCAGATAGTCCGCGACATAGACGCCGCCACCCGTGGCGCCCGGCCCGGGCACATGGGCGGGGGGCGCGAACATCACCGCGGGAGCGTCGAAACGCCACCGCTCGGCGCCGCTGCGGGCGTCCAGGGCGAGCACACGGTTCCCCACCGTCACGTACACCGCGCCGTCGGCGACGACCGGTCGGGTCGGCATGGCGCCGCCCTCCCCGGTCGGGTACGACCACTGCTCCCCGCCGCTCGTGGCGTCCATGGCCTGCAGGCGGCCGCCGCCGTGGAAGTAGACGACGCCGTCCACCACGCTCGGGCCCGACTCGGGCGTCTCGAAGTCAGTCTGAGCACCGCCGCGTTCCCAGCGCAGCCGCCCGGTCGCGGCGTCCCAGACCTGAACGCCGCCGCCGCGGGTGCCGGTGACCACCGTGCCGGCGTCCGCCCGCAGCGAGTAGATCCAGCCGTCCACTCCGGTGCGCCAGTGCTCGGAGCCGTCCCCGGCGTCCAGCGCGTACAGGCTCGGCCCGTCGGAGCCGTGGATCCGGCCGCCCGAGACCGCCATCGTCCACGCCACGTCGCGGGTCTTGAACTGCCGCCGCCCGGTGGCCACGTCCAGCGCGTGCACTTCGAAGGAGGTCACATAGAGCCGGCCCGAGGACACGACCGGGGTGCCCCACACGTCGTTGGACATGCGGAACCGCCACGGCCGCCACTCGCCCGGCGGGACGGCGGGGGGCTGCGGCCCCCCCTGCCGCACCCCGTGGGCGTTGCCCTGGCCGGGCACCGCCGCCGGGGGCGCTCCGGCCGCGCCGCCGCGGCCGGCCCAGCCGAGTCCGCCCCCGGCAGCGGCCGCGGCCTGGTTCTTGCGCTCGGCGCGCCGCATGCCGGGCCCTATCGGCGCGGAGCCGGCGAGCCGCACCGGTCCGCCCGGGCTCTCGGCGGCGGACGGAGGGGGAGGCGCGGGGGGCCGCGCCGGCATCGGGGGCACCTGAGGCGCCGCGGCGCCCGCGCCGCCGGCGGGGGCGCCCGGCCCGGCGCCAGGGCGGCCGCCGCTGCGCCGGTCCTCTATCAGGCTCACCGCCGCGGGCGGCAGCCACGCGGAGGCCGTACCGGTGTCGTCGCCGGCGGAGGAGAACAGGTGCGGCGCGAGCTGGGCCTGCAGATCCGCCGGGCTCGGCCGGCGGTCGGCCTCCATCCGCATGCACGCCTCGATGAGGGGCCGCAGTTCGTCGGGCAGACCCGACAGGTCCGGGCCCTCCCGGAGCAGCATGAAGACCGTCTCCACCGGGTTCGCCCCGTGGTAGGGCGCGTGCCCGGTCGCGGCGAAGACCAGCGTCGAGCCGAGCGAGAAGACATCGCTCGCGCCCGTGACGCTGCGTGAGTCCTTGGCCTGTTCGGGCGACATGTAGGCAGGCGTGCCGACCGCGACGTTGGTCATCGTCAGCCGGGTGTTGGACACCCCGCTCGCGATGCCGAAGTCGATCACGCGCGGGCCGTCCTCCACGACGAGCACGTTGGAGGGCTTCATGTCCCGGTGGACGAGTCCCGCCCCGTGGATCGACTGCAGTGCCTCCGCGACACCGGCCGCGAGCCACCGCACGGCCTGCACCGGCAGCGGACCGGACTCGTTGACGATCTCCTCGAGCGAGGGCGCCGGCACGAAGGCCGTCGCGAGCCAGGGCACGGCGGCCCTGGGGTCGGCGTCGACGACCGCCGCCGTGTAGAAGCCGCTGACCGCGCGGGCCGCCTCCACCTCACGGGCGAAGCGCACACGGAACAGCTGGTCCTCGGCGAGCTCCGCCCGCACCGTCTTGATCGCCACGCGCCGACCGGACGCCGAGCGCGCGAGATAGACCAGGCCCATACCGCCGGCACCCAGCCTGCCCAGCACCTCGAAAGGCCCGATCCGTCTCGGATCGTGCTGCGTCAGCTGCTGCACCACTGCCCTGCCACCTCCCCGTGGGTTCCCCCGTCCCGGGGTCCTCCCTGATTCTTCCTGGGATGAGTATCGGTTGCGAACCCGGGGCGGTGTCGACACGCGATGACCTTCGCTTCGGTTGCGGATGGCGTGCGTTCAGGACGGCTTCTCACCGACCGTGGTGCCGGGGTCGATCAGGGCGAAATGGGCGCCCTGGTCGTCGCTCGCCAGGAGAAAACGCCCGAAAGGCGAATCGATCGGACCCATGGTGACCCGCCCCCCGAGCCGCGCGACCGTCTCGGCGGCACGATCGGCGTCGGCGACGGCGAAGTAGACCATGAAGTGCGCCGGCAGTTCGTCGGGGAACCCCTCTCCCATCCGGAAGCGGCCGAACACGGCGTTGCCGGGTCCGACCTCCGCGTCCCGGGGCACGAAGATCCGGAAGTCGACGGCATCGTCCTCGATACGCCCGCTGCCCAGGCCGAAGACCTCCTCGTAGAAGGGGTCGGTGCGCTCGGTCTCGCGCGTGTAGACCTCGGTCCAGACATAGGAGCCCGGGACGCCGGTGACCTCGAAGCCCCGGTGCGTGCCGGGTTGCCACACCCCGAACACCGCGCCGCCCGGGTCGGCCGCCATGAGCATCGTGCCGCAGTCGCCAACGGCCACGGGTTCCATGATGAGTTGACCGCCGCTGTCACGGATCCTCCCCGCGGTGGCGCGGATGTCGGAGGAGGCGAGGTAGACGTTCCACACCGTCGGCATCCGGCCGTCCGGTTTGGGGGCGAGGGCCGCGACGTTCTTCCCGTCCGGGCCGTACGCCTGGGTGTACTGCCCGTACCGCTCCTCCCCCTCCCCGAAGGTCCAGCCGAGCAGTCCGCCGTAGAAGCGCTTGCCGGCCTCCAGGTCGTTGAGCATGGCGTCGGCCCAGCAGGGGGCGCCGTCGGGGTGTGCGGCCATCTCGTCCTCGATTCGTCCGATGATGCGACAGACGATCCTGATTCACATGGGGATTCACAGGGATCGACGGAGTGTCTGACTTGACACGTTATCGGCGGATCACCCTCAGCGCCCGGGGAAAATTCGAACACATGACCTTCCCCATTTGCAGGCGTCAAATCGCGCGCTGATCACCGACCCGTAAACTGACGGCATGACAGGACAAGTTCGCACCGTCGACGGCCGTGTGGCAGGCCGCCGGGGACAGGCGACGCGGCAGAAGCTGCTCGACTGTCTCGGCGACATGCTCAGCACGTCGCCGTACCGGGACGTCAAGGTGATAGACGTCGCCCGGATGGCGGGTACCTCCCCCGCAACGTTCTATCAGTACTTCCCCGACGTCGAGGGCGCCGTCCTCGAGCTCGCCGAGGAGATGGCCAAGGAGGGGGCCGCGCTGACGGACCTCGCCGCCGGCCGCTCCTGGGCCGGCAAGGCCGGCGCCACGACGGCGGAGGAACTGGTCGAGGGCTTCCTCTCCTTCTGGCGCAAGCACGACGCCATCCTGCGCGTCGTGGACCTGGGCGCCGCAGAAGGGGACAAGCGGTTCTACAAGATCCGCATGAAGGTCCTCAACCCCCTCACCAACTCCCTCTCCGACTCGATCAAGGAGCTCCAGGGCAAAGGCCGCGTCGACAAGGATGTCAGCCCCGCGGCCGTTGCCGGATCCCTCGTGACCATGCTCGCCGCGGTCGCCGCGCACCAGAAGGGCTTCCAGAGCCTGGGCGTCAAGCAGGCCGAGCTGAAGCCGAACCTCGCGCTTCTGGTGCACCTCGGTGTGACGGGCAAGAAGCTGGCGCGGTGACGCCGGGGCTCTGATGCCCGCCCTCGGCGGCATTGTTGCTCTACCTGTAAGAAGAAGTCCTGCATGCCTGCGACGACGCGGGCGCCTACCGGTCCTCGGGGGAGGTTGCCGGCCCGGGCGCCCGCGTCGTCCTTTTCGGGGGCCTCTCGCGCCACCGCTCCTTGCGCGGGCCGCCGCGCACACGGCACGAGTCCACGACGGCGGCGCACCATCCCCGCGAAGCGGCACGGTTGGCCATGCGGGCGGCGACGGCGCCCCTTCGCGGCGAGCCGCCCACCGCCGGCCTGCCCCACGCCTCCCCTGCCGCACGGCCACCTCCGGACCTCCGGAGAACCTCCAGCATCTGATGTGCAGTCAATTGCATGGATATGGACAGACTTTCACGGAGCACCGGGCCGAAGGCGCGCTACCTTCCGGTAGTGACCCTCACCCCGCAGGCCCGGGAGCAGCCTTGACCGACACCACGCCATCCGCCGGCACCTCCGCGTCCACCTCCGACCGCGTACCGAGCACGGCCGCGCCCGACGCCATCGTCGTCGGAGCCGGCCCCGGCGGTCTCGCCGTCGCGGCGTCGCTGCGGCACCGGGGCGTGCGCACCCTGGTCGTCGAGCGCTCGGGTGCGGTGGGCGCCTCCTGGCGCGGCCACTACGACCGGCTGCGCCTGCACACGACCAGACGCCTGTCCGCACTCCCCGGTCTGGGCATCCCCCGGGCGTACGGGCGCTGGGTGGCCCGCGACGACGTCGTGCGCTACCTCGAGCAGTACGCCGAGTTCCACGACCTCGACATCGCCACCGGCATAGCGGTCGAACGGATCGAGCCCGCGGCCGACCCGGCGGCGGGGTGGGTGCTCCCGGCCACCGGCGGACGCCTCCTGACCGCCCGCAGCGTCGTCGTCGCCACCGGCTACAACCACACGCCGCACCTGCCGGACTGGCCGGGCCGCGACACCTTCGCCGGGGAGTTGCTGCACGCCTCCCGCTACCGCAACGGCCGCCCGTACGAGGGCCGGGACGTCCTGGTCGTCGGCGTGGGCAACACGGGCGCCGAGATCGCCGTGGACCTCGCCGAGTCCGGCGCGGCCCGCGTCCGGCTGGCGGTGCGCACGCCCCCGCACATCATGCGCCGCTCCACCGCCGGGTGGCCCGCGCAGCGCACCGGGATCATGGTGCGCCGCCTCCCGACGAGGCTCGTCGACGCCATCGCGCCCTCCGTGGAGCGCGTCTTCGTGCCGGACCTGTCCGCGTACGGGCTGCCCCGGCCGGTGGGCGGGCTCTACTCGCGGGTGCGGGAGGGCTCCATCCCCGTCCAGGACGTGGGCATCGTCGCCGCCGTCCGTTCGGGGAAGGTCGAGCCCGTGGCCGCCGTCGAGGGCCTCGCCGGACACGAGGTGCTGCTCGCCGACGGCACGCGGATCACTCCGGACGCGGTGATCGCGGCCACCGGCTACCGGCGCGGCCTGGAACCGCTCGTCGGCCACCTCGGCGTCCTCGACGAGCGGGGCAGGCCCCTGACGCACGGCCGCCGCACCCCCGAGAACGCCACTGGCCTGTACTTCACCGGCTTCACCAACCCGATCAGCGGGATGTTCCGCGAGATGGCCATGGACGCACGCCGCATCGCCAAGGCGGTGGCGGCGCGGCGCTAGCCCGGCGCCCCCCAGGGCGGGGCGAGGGCTCACCCCGCGGAGCCGCGAACCCGGGCGGCGGACGGGTACTCCCCCATCAGCCCGGTCCCGTGGGCCAGGAGGGCGCCCGCGAAGACGACGCCCGACGCCGCGATCGTCACGACGGAGATCCGGAACGCGACCTGCCGCTGCGGCGCCCACCCGGTCCTTCCCTCCGGGTCCGGGCGCCCCGCGGAGCAGGCGGTGACCAGGACGGGCGCCGCACCGGCGCCCGCGACGCACAGCCACGCGAGCGGGTACGAACCACCGAGCCACACCACGGGCACCGAGAGCAGGGCGGCCGACGCGGTCTCCGACGCCAGGAGGCGGAGCGGCGCGGGCGCCCGGTGCGCGCGGCGGGCCTCAGTCGCAGTGGCACCGGCCACGGGGACTTCTGACGCATCGTCACACCGGTGCCGCGAGCCGCCCGCCCTACGCCGCGAGGGGCAGCCCCCCGGACTCCGGGGTCGCCCGACGCCGGATCACCAGTGACATGAGCGCCGCGAGCGCGCACAGCGCCCCGGCGGAGTACCAGACCGCGTCGTAGGAGCCGAAGGCGTCGCGTGCCGCGCCGCCGAGGAAGGCGACCAGGGCGGCGCCCACCTGGTGGGAGGCGAGCACCCAGCCGAAGACGATGGCGCTGTCGGCGCCGTAGAACTCGCGGCACAGGGCGATGGTGGGCGGGACGGTGGCCACCCAGTCCAAGCCGTAGAAAACGATGAACAGCACCATGGGCGGGTGCACGGAGTCGCCGAGGAGCACCGGCAGGAACATCAGCGACAGCCCGCGCAGCCCGTAGTAGGCGGCCAGCAGGCGCCGCGGGCTGAAGCGGTCGGTGAACCAGCCGGACGCGACGGTGCCCGCGATGTCGAAGACGCCGATCACGGCGAGCAGGGAGGCGGCGGCCGTCACCGCCATCCCGTGATCGTGCGCCGCGGGCACGAAGTGGGTCTTGACCAGCCCGTTCGTCGAGGCGCCGCAGATGGCGAAGGTCCCCGCCAGCAGCCAGAACGGGCCGCCCCGGGCGGCGTCGGACAGGGCCCTGACCGCACGCGTCGCCGCCCCCGTCACCGGCGGCGGCTTCGGCACGAACTCCGTGGCGCCGTAGGGGGCCAGGCCCACGTCGGCCGGGTGGTCCCGCAGCAGCAGGTAGACCAGGGGCGCGACGGCGACCGCGGCTCCCGCGACGGTGAGCGCCGCGGCGCGCCAGCCCACCTGCTCGACGATGACGGAGAGCAGGGGGAGGAAGATCAGCTGCCCCGCCGCACCGGCCGCGGTCAGGATGCCCGTGACCAGGCCGCGCCGATGCTCGAACCAGCGGTTGGTGACGGTCGTCGCGAAGGCCAGCGCCATGGAGCCGCTGCCGAGTCCGACGAGCACGCCCCACAGGAGCACGAGGTGCCAGCTCGCGGTCATGAAGACGGTCAGACCGGCTCCCGTCGCGATGGTGAGGAGCGCGGCCGCCACGACTCGGCGGATGCCGAAGCGGTCCATCAGCGCCGCGGCGAACGGCGCCGTCACCCCGTACAGGGCGAGGTTCACCGACACCGCGAGCCCGATCATGCCCCGCGACCAGCCGAACTCGCCGTTCAGCGGCTCGATCAGCAGCCCGGGCAGGGAGGCGAAGCCAGCGGCGCCGATCAGCGTGACGAAGGCGGCGGCGGCCACCCACCACGCGCGGTGGAGGCGTGGGTTGCGGAACGTGCGCGGGTTGCGGGACGTGCGCGGGTTGGACATGCGGGGCTCGCCGGGGGTGCGGGGCCGGCCGGGCTTTCGGAGGTCGCGGAACTGCCGGGATGCGTCGGGGACCCCGTCGGCCAGGGTCTGCGCGGGAAGTTCGGGGGGCTGGGTCACCGGATCAGCATCGGGCACGGTTTCCGGCGGAACGAGTGGCCGGATGGCCAGGTTGTGCAAGGATCGGGCCATGACCCCGTCCCTGGAGGCTTCTTCACGGAACGTCGCTCCCGGCGCACCGGTGCGCCACCGGGTCGCCGTCCTCGTCCAGCACGGGGTGATCCCCTTCGAAGTGGGCATCCCGCACCGCATCTTCGGCGGCGCGAGGGACCGCGCGGAGGCCGACCTGTACGAGGTCGTGACATGCTCCCCCTACGGCCCCGGGCCGGTGCGCGCCGACGCCGACTTCGACCTCCACGTCGCCCACGGACCCGAGGTGCTGGCGACGGCCGACACCGTCATCGTCCCCGCCGCCCACGAGCGTTCCGTCGCTCACACGGAGGGCCGCCTGCCCGAGGAGGTGGCGGCCGCCTTCGCACGCATCCGCCCCGGGGCCCGGCTCGTGTCCATCTGCACCGGCTCCTACTTCCTCGCCGCGGCCGGCTACCTGGACGGTCTGCGCGCCACCACGCACTGGTCGAGCACGGACCACTTCCAACGGCTCTTCCCCCAGGTGCGGGTCGACCCGGACGTGCTGTACGTCGACAACGGCGCCGTCCTCACCTCGGCGGGCGTCGGCTCGGGCGTCGACCTGTGCCTGCACCTCGTGCGCCGCGACCACGGCAGCGCCGTGGCCAACGCCAGTGCGCGCCGTACGGTCGTGCCGCCGCACCGGGAGGGCGGACAGGCGCAGTACATCCAGCGGCCCGTCCCGGAACCCTCGCGGGCCGGCACGGCCGCGGCACGCTCCTGGGCCCTGGAACGGCTCGACCAGCCGCTGACGCTGCGCGAGCTCGCCGAGCGCGAGGCGATGAGCGTGCGCACCTTCACCCGCCGTTTCCGGAAGGAGGTGGGCACCAGTCCCGGGCAGTGGCTCACGCAGCAGCGCGTCGAGCGGGCCCGGCACCTGCTGGAGTCCAGCGATCTGCCGGTCGACCAGGTCGCCCGGCGAGCCGGGTTCGGCACGGCGGCCTCCATGCGGCAGCATCTGCAGGCCGTCCTCGGCGTCTCGCCCAGCGCCTATCGGCGTACTTTCCGGGCGACGGAGGGTTTCTGAGGCGGCGCCTCGCGGCGCCGGCGCGCGCTCTGCCCACAAGGCGCGTCGCAGGGGAGGTGGCGGCGCCCGTCACACTCGGTCAGAAGGCGGGGCGGCGGATCAACCCGCCCACGGACTGCGCCGGGACGACCGCCGGACGCACGCTGCGGTCGATCTCGCACCAGATCTGCTTGCCGGCGCCCTCGCGCTGCCAGCCCCAGCGGTCCGCGAGGCCGTCCACGAGTTCCAGTCCGCGGCCGCCGGTCTCGTCGTCGTCGGCGTGCCGCGGGCGCGGCGGGGCGTCGCTGGCGTCGGCCACCTCGACGCGGACGGTCTCCTGCCGACCGCTCTGCGGGGCGCCGGAGGAGCGGAAGAGCATCCGCAGCACAGCGGGACAGCCGGTGTGCACCACCGCATTGGTGACGAGTTCGGAGATGAGCAGGATCAGCGTCTCGGCGACCGGTTCGTCGTCTCCTATGCCGGAGCCCGCGAGACGCGAGCGGGCCCACCTGCGGGCCCGGCCCACCTCCGCGGGATCGGGGCCGACCTCAAGCTGAACCTGGAGCACCTGCACCGCTCACACCATCCGAACCGGCGGACACATCGCCTCGCGCCTCACCAGGGTCACCTTCCGTGACCTCTTCGCCACCCAGCATGATTGACCCGCCGACACCACAACAAGCGCTTCGGGCATATTCCAGCGCAAGGGGGTACGAGTGCTGCATACTGTGCGGTGCTCATTACGGGTCGAAAACGCACAGCCCTGCCCAGGCAGCCCACCGCGCACCGAGGCACCGCTACTGCCGCATCCGTCGCGTTTCACCACCACACGCACCCGATGGAGCGTACCCGAGGCGGGCTCGGATCCAGGGTGTGACGAGTCACACCTCGGGCACAACCTGATATCAGCTGCCGGACACTCCTTATCCATGGCGAAGACGTCACAACCGGCACTTGCCGCAAAGAGCCTGAATCGCCAGCCGGATGGCGGCCGCGCCGACCGCCCGGGAACGGACCCGTACGCGGTCTGCGCGACCTGGTCGAAGTGCGCTCGGACGGCGCTCGGACGGCGCTCGAGCAGCGCTTTGCAGAAGCGTGAGGCACGTGTGACGCAAACCCGCGTAACCTCCTCCGCAGGAGCTCCAGAGGGGATGGGTCACGGTGGGCACACAGGACGGCCAGGACCGGGCGCAGGACGGCCTGGAGGAAGGTCCCGGCGCAGGTCCGGAAAGCGGCCCCCAGGACGGCCCGCAGGATCCGCTCGAGTTGCTGCGGCTCGGCGACGCCGCCCTCGACGCGGGTGAACTCGCGCAGGCACGCCTCCACTTCGAGACCGCCGAGCGGCTGATGGTCGCCGACCCCGCGGCCCCCGACGCCCGGCGCGCCGCGGCGCTGCGCGGCCGGGCCGTCTCCCATCTGCTGGCCGGTGAGGTGCGCTACGCCTCCCACCTGCTCGAGGAGGGCATCAACCGGCTCGAGCGGCGGATCCAGCCGGACGGCTCCCGGCCCGACCCCGACGCGCTGCTGCTGCTGTACATCGCGGCCATCGGCCCGTACACCGACCTGGGCGCCTACGCCCGCGCCGCCCACGCCGCCGAGCAGGCGCTCAACCTCGCTCCCGCGGCAGGTGATCCGGCCCTGGTCGCCCAGATGCACCGCAGCATCGCCCGCACGCTGATCGTCGCGGGGCGCACGGACGAGGCCGAGGCCTCGCTGGCGAAGGCGCAGGAGCTCTACCAGCGCCTGGACCTGCCCACGGAGCTGGCCCACTGCCACTGGATGCGCGGCTATGTCCACTCCCAGGACGGGGATCTGGAACAGGCCGAGCGGGAGTTGCGTACCGCCCGCGACATGCTGTCCGCCGGACGGTCCGTGCTGTTCACGGTGCAGGTCGAGGTGGAGCTGGCGGACGTGCTGCGGCGGCGCGGTAAATCCGTCGAGGCCGAGGACCTGCTGATCCGCCTGCTGGACGAGCTGGGCCCGTGGCGCGGCGCCGTCCACGCCGGCGGCGCGCACCGGCTGCTCGGGCTGCTCGCGGAGGAACGCGGCGACCCCGAGGCCGCGGAGGAGCACTTCGTGTCCGCACTTGCGCTGCTGGAACGCGCGGGAGCCGCCGGGGACCTCGCGGACATCTGCCGGCTGCTGGGCGACCTGCTGCGCCGTTCCGGGCGGGTGGAGGCCGCGTTGGACGCCTACCGGACGGGCCTGGGCCACCGGGCGGCGATCGGCACCACGACACTGGGCCCTGCACCGGCCGACTTCTGACCGACCGCCGGCTCCCGACCGGCCGCTGCCTTCTCTGACCAGCCGACCGGTGCACCGGCCGACCGGTGCACCGGCCGACCGCTGACCCGGTAGGCCGCTGACCCGGTGGGCCGGCGCACCCTGCCGGCTCAGTGCTCGCGGAGCGTGTCCGCATAGCCCGTGCCGCCCGCGGCGAGGCCGTGGACCGCCTTCTCCACCTCCGCCAGCGACTGGGCCTTGCCGGCGTCGTGGTAGAACCAGTCGACCTTCATGTCCCAGGTGCGCTTCCCGGAGAACGGCAGGTCGACGAACCAGGCGTTGAAGTTCGCCGACATGTCCCGGGTCGGGTAGTACGTGCCCGAGGTGCGGAACAGTTCGTGCCCGTCGAGGCTGTAGGTCACCACGCCGTGCGCGGCCGTGGTGACGAGCGTGTGCCACCCCTCGAGGCTGGACATCGTGGGCCTGGTCACCCGGTCCCCCTCCCTGGCGCTGTGCCACGTCGTCGTGTCGAGCCGCGGGCCCGGCGCTCCCCAACCGCCGTTGGGCTGGTACTCGTTGTCGAGTTCGCTGTACTCGGCGCCGCGGCGGGGCGAGATCATGAAGAAGGTCTCGTTGACGTGGTCGCCGTTGCGGCCGGCCGCCGGTTCGTCCGCGAAGTGGATCCGGGCGGCGAAGGTCCCGGTCAGGAACTTCAGGCCGGTGGTGTGCACCTCGGCCTGGGTGGTGCCGCGCCGCGTCCCGTCCGTGGCGGCGCGCAGCCGCAGGACCTGGCCGCCCAGGGCGTCCTTGTCCGCGGGGAAGCTGACGCCTCCCGCCGACCACGTGCCGGGGATGCCGGGACCGCCCCCGCTGGTGCGGACGAGCCAGCCGTGGGCGCGCAGCGCCGGGTCGCGGGGGCCGCTGTAGCGGAAGTCGTCGAAGAAGATCCCGGACGGCGGTGCGGGCCGTGCCGTGCCCGCGGCGGAGGCGGCCCCCGGTGCCGGCCGTGCCGTGCCCGCGGCCGAGGCAGAGGCAGAGGCGGTAGCGGAGGCGGAGGCCGCCCCCGTGGGGGCGGGCGCGGCGCCACCGCCTGGCTCGTCGCCCCAGACCTGCCTGCCGTCCAGGTAGCCGGTCACCAGCCGCGACGCCTGGAAGGTGTCGCGGCCTGCGCTGAAGGAGCGGTCGTCGCGCTGGTCCACCGTGCCGCCCGGACGGTACAGCTGGACCCCGACGGCGCCGCTTTTCGCGCCGGGCGCGAGCGTGCCGGCGGCCTTACTGAAGGTGACCTCGAGGTAGTGGTCGGCGGTCGGCGTCGTACGGTCCATGGCCACGGTCCGCCCGTCGACGTCGGAACACCCGACCGAGGCCTGCACGCAGTTGAAGGCGTACGGGGCGCCGCCGCCGTCCTGCGTGTAGTAGTACCGGATCGCCACGTCGGACAGCCGTATCCGGTGGCCGGAGGTGTTGACGACCTCCAGCCACGGCCGGGCGGTGGCCGCGGACACCGGCGTGCCCGCCTTGTAGCGGACGGTGATCTCCGGGGGCGGCGAGTGCGTCCCGCGCCAGGCGGGGACCAGTGCCGTGACACCCGCGCCGACGGCGGCCGCCAGCAGCAGGTACCCGGCCGCCCTGCGGACGGCGCGGCGCCGGTCGCCGCGTCCTCGGGGGACGGGGGGCCCGGGCCGGACGGAGGGTCGGAGGGAGGGGCGGGCAGAACCCACGGGAGCTCCTGGTGCGGTGGAGGGGCGGTGCCGGGGGCACGCCGTGCGGTCTCCGGGGCGCGTCGGACCGCGGTGGATCCACCGCGGCGGGATGGGGGTACGGCGCAGCGGACGCGGTTACGGGGCGTTCTCCGGCAGCGGTCCGGCGGTCCCGGCGGGCATGGACGCGTCCCATGGGTTCCACCGCTCCTGCCGGTCCCCCACGTCCCCGGCGGACTCCCGGCGCTGGCGCGGCAGAAGGGGCAGCGGGGCGGGTCGCGGGGTCGGCTGCGGCACGGGCTGGAAGGCGATGTCGTCACGGGCGCCGCCGACTTCGACCCGGGCCCGGGTCCCCCAGTTGGTGCGCCGCAGCGTCGCCAGGGACCACAGCCGCAGCGGCAGCAGCAGGCCGAGGTTGAGCAGGGCGTACAGCGGGGCGGCGAGGAAGGTCAGCACCCGGTCGGCGATCCGCACCTGCGCGGCGCCGCGCAGGTAGTGGACGGAGCGCACCCAGGCCATGACGCACATGTAGGCGAGGTAGCCGGCCAGCAGCGTCCAGCCCCGCGGGTGCGTCAGGACGGCGACGAGCGCGGCGAGCAGACCCGCGGTGAAGGCGACCCAGGTGACCAGTTCGACGAGGTTGAGCCACCAGTGCACGCGGCGCAACCGGAAGGTGGCGAGCAGCAGCACGCCCTCGCGGATGAACGACTTGCCCCAGCGGATCTGCTGGCGCACGTAGTGGCCGATGCGCTCGGGGACGTCGGTGTAGCCGACGGCCGAGGGCTGGATCAGGGAGAGCCCCTCGGTGAGGCAGTAGTACGTCAGGCGCCGGTCGTCGCCGAAGGTCGCGGGGCGGCCCAGGAAGCGCTGGCCGAGGAAGTCGTCGAGGTGCTTGCGGACGACCCACCCGCGGTACATGGCCAGCGAGCCGCAGGCGCAGAGCACCGAGCCCAGGCGCGAGTAGGCGACCCGTTCGCCGAGGAAGGCGTTGACGTACCGCATGTCGATCAGACGCGTGAGGAGGTTGGCGCCGCGGTTGTGGGCGAGCACCAGCCCGGTGACGCACTGGACCCGGCGCTTGGCGAAGGGCCGGGCCAGTTCGGCGACGGCGTGCCGGTCGAGCAGCGTGTCGGAGTCGATGCAGAGGTAGACGTCCGCAAGCGGCTCCTGCCCGAAGCCCGCGGCGAGGCCGTGGCGCTTGCCGCGGTTGTCGGGGAACCGGACGAAGTCGAGGCGTACTCCCGCGCGCTGGAAGCGCGGGCGCAACTCCTCGGTCAGGGCCCGCGCCGACTGGTCCTTGGAGCAGTCGTCGACCACGGTGAGGGAGTGCGGCAGCAGTGTCTGCGCGAGGACCGACTCCAGGCAGCCGCGCAGCATCGCGGGGGCCTCGTTGTAGACCGTGATCACGCCGTGGATGCGGAGCCGGGACGCCGGCGTGTCGAAGACGCGTTCCGCACGGCGCCGCCGCCGGACGGACAGCAGCAGCTTGACGGCGAGGAGGGAGCCGACGGCCACTCCGTACCAGTGCACTTCACGCAGGGACCACGAGAAGTGGTCCCATGCGCCCGAGAGATCGAGCATGGGCAGTGGAGACCTCCGTGCGAACGCCCCCACCCGCCGACAGAATCATGAACGCGTGTTCTGCGGACGAAGGTAACTCGAACGGAAGACCCGCGAAAGATGCGTCTCCCGCAGATTTCCCCTGGTACTCCGCAATCCGGCTCCCAGCGGCCCGATATGGACGAAGCAGACACCCCATGTGAGAGTGCTCACAGCACACTTGCCGGGTCCGCCCGCCCCCGGGAGTGGCAGGGGCCCGGGCAGCGCCTCAGGCCGACATCGGCCGCGCCGCGTCGTCGGTGGCGGCCGCCAGATCGGGGAAGACCTCGAAGAGCCGCCGCACGCCGAGCGCGGCCAGCACCCGGTTGACGTGGGCCACACCGTCGGAGGGACTGTTGCGCGGAAGGATCAGCCGCAGCTGCCCGGCACAGGACCGCATCAGCCGCCGGGCGGCGATCAGCACACCCACACCGCTGGAATCGCAGAAGTGGACCCCGGCCAGGTCGAGCACCACGCTGTGCCGCCCGTCGGCCACCGCGTCGTGCACATGCTGGCGCACCACCGGCGCCGTCACGAGATCCATCTCTCCCGAGACCGTCAGGATCAGCCATTCGTCCCGTTCGTCCCGCGACACCTGCAATGCCACTGTCTGGCCCTTCTCCCGGCAGCGGTCGTACAGACCCTATGCCCCGCCCGCGCCGCTTCCCCGCAATGTTCCGGTCACACCCGGGTAACGCATTACCAGAACCGATCAGTTGTGGCAGAAGGTTGCCGCAAGGCGTCCTCCGTGGCAGCCATCGGCGGATACATTCGATCCGAGGCAGTACGACCGTAGTAAGGCGGCGCCACAAGACCGCGACGAGGGGGAGACGCGATGGCAGCATCCGCACCACCCCGCTGGGACCGCACCATGCAGCAGCGGCTCGCGCGCGGCGAGGAGGCCGCCCTCGGGGAGCTCTACGACCGCTACGCCACCCTCGTGCACGGCCTCGCCCACCGCGTCATGGACGACGAGGAGGCCGCCGCCCAGATCACCCGTGAGGTCTTCGGCTATGTCTGGGAGAACCCGGACGCCTACAACCCCAAGCGGGGTTCGCTGCGCTCCTGGATCGCCGGCCTCGCCCAGCGGCAGGCCGTCCACCGGCTGCGCCAGGCCGAGAACCGCGGGACGGGCAGCCCGGAGCAGGTCGAGGCGCGGATCCGCGAGGCCTCGGAGGCCGCCCGCGCCGACTACATCGTGACCTCCATGCCCGCCCCCCTGCGCCAGGCCCTCGACCTCGCCTACCGCCGCCGCATGGACTACCGCGAGGCGGCCGCCGACCTCGGCGTCACCGAGGACGAGGCGCGCCGCCGCCTGCGCCTCGGGCTCCAGTTGCTGTCCACCGCCGTGCAGGACCCCTCGCCCCTGGGCAGGTCCCTGTGAACGGACCTGCCGGCAACGGCGAGCACCCGCCTGGGACGAATCTGCCCAGGGTGCCCATGCCTCGCGTCGCCGCCGAGGACGGCCCGCTGCCGCGGATCGCCCCCTCGCCCGCGCCGCCGGACGCGCCCGCGCGCACCGCGGTGGAGGCGGCCGAGTCGGCACGGGCGCACCAGGCGCGGGAGCCGGAGCACACGTCGGAGGAGGAAGCGCAGGAGGGGCAGAAGGCGGTGCTCGAGCCGGTGCGGAAACCCGCGCTCGAGCCCGTGCGGCCCGAGGCCCGGCCATACGACCACCGTGTGCTGCGCTCCCTGCTGGGCGCGTGGGCGCTGTCGGCCTGCTCCCGCGAGGAGGCCGGCGCCGTCGAGGCCCACCTCGCCGACTGCGCGCCCTGCGCCGACGAGGCGGATCGACTGCGGCGCGCGGTGGGCCTGCTGCACCAGGAGGAGTCCTCCCTCGACCTCGACCCGCTGCTGCGCGCCCGCGTACTGGAGGGATGCCTGGGCCGCCGTCCCGCCCGCATACCCGTCCCCGAGTGGGCCGCGCCGTACGACGCGGAGACCGCCCGCCTCGACGCGCTCCTCGCCGACCTCGGCGAGCCGGAGTGGGACATGCCCGTCCGGCTCGTCTGGGCCGGCGGGGCGCGTGAGCTCACGCTCTGCGGCGTCCTCGCGCATCTCGGCTCCGTGGACGGCATCGTGGCCACCGCCCTCGGCCTCGACGACCCGCTGGGTCCCGGGGCGCCGCACACCCGCCTGGAACGCACCGAACTCGCCGGCCGGCGCTGCCGCCGCCACACGCACCCCTTCGTCCGCAACAAGTGGCGCACCCAGACGCGGGACGTCGTCCGGACCCTGTCCCTCGCCGGCTCCGGGACGGGCGGGATGCCCGTGGACTTCTCCGACGCCGTCGTGCCGATGCGGGACGCCCTGATCGACCGAGCCTTCGAGTGCTGGATCCACGCCGAGGACATCGCACAGGCCCTGGACTACCCCGAGTACGGGCCGCCGGCGGCGCCGCACCTCAACCGCATGATCGACCTCACGGCCCGGATGCTGCCCACCGCCCTGGCCGCCCTGCGCCAGGCGGGGCTGGCCGAGTCCCCCACCCGTCTCGTCCCGGCCGGGACCCCCGGTCGCACCCTCGACCTCCACGTCGAGGGGGCCGGCGGCGGCCATTGGTACATCTGCCTGGACTCGCCCGGCGCGATCGGCACCCCCGAGACGGTCGTCGCCGAGATCGCCGTCGACCAGCTCGACTTCTGCCAGCTGGCCGCCGGCCATGTCTCCCCCGACCGCATCGCCGCGGGGCGCGAGGGCGACAGCGCGGCGATCCAGGACGTCCTGCACGCCACGGCATCGTTGTCACGCCTCTAGATGATCAATTCCAAGGGGTGGGGGCGGGCATGAGCACGAGGGCGCCCAAGATCGTTTTGTGACGAACTCCCTGGACACCCCCGCAACCGCACTCCGCACCGACCACCGACGACCCGCTGAAGGGGCGTCCGGACCTGGGCCATGGCGGCCGCAGGTCGGGCTGAACCGGTCTGGAGACCGGGATCGGGGGGCCGGCGTCTGCAGCGGATCGGCCGGACGCGAAGCACCCGGTCGGGGCCACCGGGGCGCCCGGCGCGGCGAGGGGCCGCGCCGGACCCGCCCATCCTCGCGGCCCCGAGGTCGCGCGGATAGGCGGGCCGGCGTCGCGGGCCGATGGCTCTCGCCCGGCGGCGTTGTCGTCGGTCGCCGCAGCTCCGCTGCGTCTCCCTTCTCCGCCTTGCCGGACTCGGCCCTCGACCCGCTCCTTTCTCCACCCCGCCTATCCGCGCGACCTCTTACTTGCTCACGGCCGTGAGCACCTCCGGCAGGCGGCCCAGCAGGCGGGGCGCCGCCGTGCGGACCCCCAGCACCGCGACCGCGGCGCCGTAGAGGCAGCCCAGCGGCAGGAGCAGCCACAGCGCGCCGTGCCGGCCCGTGACGTGCAGCCAGATCAGCAGGCCCAGCAGGGGAAGCGTGAGCGTCGCGCCCGTCAGCGCGCCCCCGACGGCGCCGATCCAGGCCAGGCCGGTCTGGCCCGGCGCGGCGGCGCTGCCGAAGCGGCTCTCGTGCGGCATGGAGTAGGGGAAGCGCACGCTCGCCCACGCGCCGGTGGCGACCAGCGCCCCCAGCAGGGCGAAAGAGAGCCCGAGCGTCTCGGCCGCCGCCTCGGCCCGCCCCAGCAGGAGGGCCGAGCCGAGGGTGACGACCGCGACGTACGGGACGCCGACCACCGCGATCGCCAGAGCGCGCCCGCGCAGTTCCGCGTACGCGTCCGCGCGGGAGGAGATGGTCGCCGCGACGGTCCAGAAGGCGGAACCGTCCATGCCGAACTGGTTGTACATCTGCAGCCCGAGCAGCCCGGCCGCCCAGAAGGCGGTGTAGACGCTGCCGTTCTGGATCGCCGAGGCCAGCGGCAGCAGCAGTCCCACCGCCAGCGCGGTGGCCCAGGCGGCCTTGGTCCGCGGATCGCGCCACGCGTAGCGGAACTGGCGCTCCATGACGGTGCCGGTGCGTCCCCCCGGGAGGAACCGGAACCGGGACGCGCGGACGCTCGACGGGGCCGCCTGCAGCGTGGAGGCGTCCGGCCGGGTCATGAGCCGGTCCAGACTGGTGTGCCACCAGACGAGCACCAGGCCCAGCACGGCGGCGCTCCACGCGAGTTCGGCCGCCGCGAGCCCGTACGAGCCCTCCGCCACCGAGCGCACCGCGTCGAGCGCCGACGCCGGCGGCACCCAGCGCAGCACGGCGGTGAAGGCGCCGAACCGCTCCAGACCGTGCCCGGAGGCGAGCGCGTTGACGGCCAGGCTGATCGACTGACCGCCCACCGCGATCAGCACGCCGCTGAGCACGGCCAGGTCGCGCCCCCTACGGCTGGTCAGCAGCCGGGTGTTGGCCGCGGCGACGGCCCGGGCCAGGGCGACGCACAGCAGCACGGCGAGCGGCACCGCGAGCACCGCGGCCACCACCGAGGCGGCGCCCGCCACCACGGACACCGCCGCGCCGGCCGTCACCAGGAGCGTCAGCAGCGGCCCGACGCCGACCAGCGAGGACACCAGCAGCGCCCTGATCAGCGGCGCGGGCCGCAGCGGCAGCATGGCCAGCCGGGTCGGGTCGAGGGTGTCGTCACCGCCGAACACGAACAGCGGCATCACGGCCCAGCCGACCCCGAACACCACCCCGACCCCGATGGCCGCGGACGGCGCGTACGCGTTCCCGCGCAGGGCGACGAGCCCCACGGCCATACCCAGCGCGTACAGCAGCGCCACCACGGTGCCGATGATCCAGCCGACCCGGCGGCCGGTGGACTGGCGCAACCCGTTGCGGAGCAGCGACAGCTTGAGCCGTACGAAGGTGCCGGTCACGACCGGCCCGCCGCGGCCGGTCCGTCCGCACCCTCCGCGCCCTTCGCGCCCTTCGCGCCATCTGCGCCCTTCGCGCCGTCTGCGGCGTCCGCAGCGCCCGCGCCTCCGGCGCCCCGCGCCGCCCTCGCCTCGGTCCCGCCGAGCCAGTCCAGTTCCTGACCCGGTCCGCGGTCACGGGCGCCCACCAGCGTCAGGAAGGCGTCCTGCAGCGTCGCTTCCTGCCCGCGCACCTCGGCGAGCGGTCCCTGGGCCACGATCCGCCCGGCGGCCATCACCGCCACCCAGTCGCACAGGCTCTCCACCAGTTCCATGACGTGCGAGGAGAAGACGACCGTCGCCCCGGACGAGGTGTAGCGCTCCAGCACCCCGCGGATCCCCTGGGCGGAGACGGGGTCGACCCCCTCGAAGGGCTCGTCCAGGAAGAGCACCTCGGGGTTGTGCAGCAGCGCGGCGGCCAGGCCGATCTTCTTGCGCATGCCCGTCGAGTAGTCGACGACGAGCTTGCCGGCGGCGCCGGCCAGGTCGAGGACGTCGAGCAACTGGGCGGCGCGGCGGTCGGTCTCCGCGCCCGGCATGCCCCGCAGCCGGCCGGTGTAGGCGAGCAGTTCGCGGCCGGTGAGCCGTTCGAACAGCCGCAGACCCTCCGGCAGCACGCCGATGCGGGCCTTCACGGCGACCGGATCCCGCCAGACATCGGCGCCGCCGACCTCGATGAGGCCGTGGTCGGGCCGCAGCAGCCCGGTCACCATCGACAGGGTCGTGGTCTTGCCCGCCCCGTTCGGCCCCACCAGTCCCACGAAGTGCCCCGCGGGCAGTGTGAGATCGATCCCGTCGACGGCGACCTGCCCCCCGAAGCGTTTCGACAGTCCCTGAACGCGCACGGCGGGAGCGGCAGATGTGTGCGGCATCCGGCCACCCTATGCCGAAGGGGGTACCGCCTGGCTAGCGGTTGCGCCCACATGCATAGGCGAGGGGGGAGATCAACTCGTCGGTGTCCGGCAGCCACCGGTTGAGGTCCGTGGGCTGGCGCACCCACTGGACGACGCCCCCGGTGCCGAGCCGCGTGGGCGGCGCCGGGACCCAGTCGCCGTCCCCTCGGACCACCAGGTCGAGCGAGGAGGGCGCCCAGCCGAGCCGGCGGAGCAGGCCCGGCGCCTTGGCGGCGGCCCCGGGCAGCACGAAGAAGATCATGCGGCGGGACGGCGTCCCGAGGACCGGGCCGAGCGGCAGTTCCATACGCTCCATACGGGCCAGCGCCAGGCAGCCGGCGTCCTCCGGGACGTCGATCGCGTCGAAGGTGCGCCCGGTGGGGAGCAGGACCGACGCGTGCGGGTGCCGCAGCCACATCCTGCGGACCGCGGGACCGCTCCCGCTCGCTTCACCCGCCCAGTCCGGGCCTGTCGGGTGCGCCCCGGGCGCCGGGCAGCCGGCGTCGCCGCAGGAGCAGCGCGCGGCGCGGGGACCCCCGCCCAAGGGGGCGGCGTCCTCGACGAGCCAGGCACCGGGCAGTACGTCCCAGTGCCGCTCCTCCGCGTACCGGACGGCGGCGTCGAGGAGTTGGCCGGCGCTCCGCCGCGGGGCCGGGACGGTGTGTTCCACAGGGCCGCGCACGTCTTTCACGTCTTTCACGACCTTCACAACTGCGCTGCCCAGCGCGGGTTACGGGCGGTGACGCCCCGGCCTCGCGGCTCATGGCGGGCGCATGGGAGCACGAGCGGGGGCGCGCGGTGGAGGAGGTCCGGCATCCGGGTAGTCACCCATGGGTGTGTAAGCATGCATCGCTCCGCAAATAATGTCGTTTGCGGGGCATTTGGAGGGCGCGTACCGGGAAGGGGTCTGCAGGAACGGAATCCCCAGTTCCGAAAGTGGCAGCTGCGAGGGGGAGCCCATGGCCGCACGACCGCTCGTCGCCCGCCAGCCGAACGAACGGCTGCAGGCACTGATCCAGGAGGCAGCCTGTTCCAACGCCGGATTGGCCCGCCGGGTCAACATGTGCGGCGCGGAGCACGGCCTCGACCTGCGTTACGACAAGACCTCCGTGGCCCGCTGGCTACGCGGCCAGCAACCGCGGGGCCGCGCCCCCGCGATCATCGCCGAGGCCATCGGCCGCAAACTCGGCCGCACCGTCACCATCGACGAGATCGGCATGGCCAACGGCAAGAACCTGGCATCCGGCGTGGGCCTGCACTTCGCGCCCACCGTGCTCGGCGCGATCGAGCAGGTCTGCGAGTTGTGGCGGAGCGACGTCGGCCGCCGGGACTTCCTCACCGGCTCCAGCGTGGCGGCATCGGCCCTGGTCGAGCCCAGCCGGGACTGGCTGATCACCCGGGCCGACGCGCAGGTCGCGCGCGCCGGCGGGCAACGCGTCGGCATGGCCGACGTCGAGGCGGTACGGGCCACCACCCGGGCGCTGAACGACCTCGACCACCGGTTCGGCAGCGGCCAGGTGCGCCCCGTGGTGGTGCACTACCTCAACAGCGTGGTCTCCGGGCTCCTCGCCGGCACCTACCGCGAGGCGACGGGACGCCAGCTCTTCTCCGCCGTCGCCCGGCTGACCGAACTCGCCGGCTACATGGCCGTCGACACCGGCCAGCCCGGCCTGGCGCAGCGCTACTACATCCAGGCGCTGCGGCTGGCCCAGGCCGCGGGCGACCGCGCGTACGGGGGCTACGTGCTGGCCGCGGGGATGAGCCACCTCGCCGCACAGCTCGGCACCCCGCGTGAGATCGCCCAACTGGCCCGCGCCGCCCAGGAGGGCGCCCGCGGTCAGGTCACCGCCACCGCGCAGGCCATGTTCTACGCGGCGGAGGCCCGCGGCCACGCGCTGATGGGCGACGCGCGGGCCTGTGCCGCCGTGGCGGGACAGGCCGTGGAGGCGCTGGAGCACTCCGAGCCGGACGACGACCCCGGCTGGATCCGGCACTTCGGCCCGGCCTACCTCGCCGACGAGCTCGCCCACTGCCACCGCGACCTCGACCAGGCGCCGCAGGCGGTCCGCCGCGCCGAGGAGGCGCTCGCCGGGCACCCCCCGGAGAAGTCCCGGCGCCGGGCCCTCGGCCTGCTGCTGCTGGCCCAGGCCCAGGTGCAGCAGCGGGAGGTCGAACAGGCCTGCCACACCGGCGCACAGGCCGTCGAACTGCTCGCCTCGCTCCGCAGCCACCGCGGCGCGGAGTACCTCGACGACCTCCGGACGCGCCTGCAGCCCTACGCGGCGGAGAGCGCCGTCCGCGAGTTCGGCGCCCGGTTGGAGGAGGAGGAACTGGCGGCGTGACGGCGCGGAGGCGGGGCCGGGACGGCGCGTGCCCCGGCCCCGCTCTCGTCCCCTCTCCGCCTCCGTCTCCGGAATCGTTACGGGAACGACATCAAGTCGGCGGTACGCGATCCCTGTTCTGCGCCGGAGGGCCGGCCGCACCCCCGTCGGACCGACCGCGGCGTGGTGACCGCCGAAGCAGACCCGGTAGCGTGAGCCGACGATTCCGTAGCGACGGAGAAGGCAGAGGTACCGGTGATGCACGGCGGACGCGGTGACGAGGCGTATCCGGAGGTGCACGAGGGCGTGGTGCTGCCCGCGGACGGAGGCATACCCGGCCCGGGAGGGACCACCGCCTGGGGTGCCGGCCCCGCGGCCGGGCAGCCGTGGGGCGAGCCGACGCAGGCGTACGGCTCCCCGCAGCAGTCCCTCCCGGACACCGACGCGACACAGCTCTTCCCGCCGTATCCTCAGAACCGGCCGCCCATGCCGCCGCACGAGCCGCAGCAGCCCCCGGCGCCGATGTACCAGACCGGCCCCGTGGCGGACGCCACGCAGGTCCTGCCGCCGTACCCGATGTCCGAGGCCGCACCCTACGACCTGCGCCCGGGCGCTCCTGCCGGCGCGGACCCCACCCAGCACCTGCCGCGCTTCGAGGACGCGCCGGCCTCGCCGCAGGCCTCCGGCTACGGCTATCCGAACGGTTCCCAGCACCCCGCAGGCCCCCAGGGCGGCCCGGCGCAGCAGCCCCACGACGACTTCGGGCACCTGTACCGCCAGGACGGCCCACCCCAGCAGCAGCCCGGCTACGCCGCGGCCCCGGACCACGGGCGGCCCTCCTACGCGCCGCCCGCCGCCACGCCGCCGCCGTCCTACGCGTACGGCCAGCCCGCGCCGGCCCGCCGCAAGCTCACCCCGGCCGCGCTGATCGGCATCGTCGTCGGCGGCTGCGCCGCGGCGGGACTGCTCGCGGGGGCCCTGATGAGCGGCGGGGACGACGGCAACCCGGTCGCGGGGCAGTCCCCGGCGCCCTCGACGAGCGCCTCGGCCCCGGCCTCCTCCAAGGGCGGCGGCACGGACGCGGCGGAGCAGCAGGCCAAGGGGCTGGAGGCGCTGCTCAAGACGAGCGGCAGCAGCCGCACCTCGGTGGTCAACGCGGTCGAGAGCATCAAGGGCTGCCGCAACCTGGACGGGGCGGCCGCCGACCTGCGGGCCGCGGCGCAACAGCGCAACGACCTGATGGCGCGGCTGAAGGCACTCCCGGTGGACAAGCTCCCCAACCACCAGGCGCTCACCGACGCCCTCAACAAGGCGTGGGCGGCCTCGGCCTCCGCCGACAACCACTATGCGGCCTGGGCCGACCAGATCAAGGACAACCGGAAGCTGTGCCGGCACGGACACGCCCGGTCGACCGACCAGTTGACGGCAGGCAACACCCAGAGCGGCAACGCCTCGCGGGCCAAGACGAGCGCGGCGGCGCTCTGGAACCCCATAGCGAGGAAGTACGGGCTGACGCAGCATCAGGGCAGTCAGCTCTGAGGGTGGGGCGGCAGCACCCTGTGACGCGTCCGCGCGGCACGGTGAGGGTCCCTCAGCCTTGGGGCTCGGGGCCAGAGTGCCGTGCGCGGCAGCGTGGACGCCGCCGTGGGGAGACCGGGCCCGGGCCCGTCAGCCCGGGGCGTGCTCCAGGGTCTCCGTCACATCCACGAAGCCCTTGCGGGCGGCGACCAGCCGGCCCTTCTCGACCTTCTGGAAGGTGACCCGGCCGTTGACCAGACGCGGCTGTTCGATGATGGCGGACGTGTCCTGCTCCCGCCAGCCGAGCGGCGGCGTGAGGCCGTCGGTGGAGACGTCGTGCGCCTCGTCCAGCGCCGTCTTCAGCGTCGCGGCGGTGACCGGCCGGTCCTTGCCCATCTTCTCGACGACCTTGGTGAGGACGTTGTAGGCGATCCAGGTGGTCTGCACACCCGGATCATCGGGGTCGATGTCGTTGTCCCCGAAGGCGTACTTCTTGATCGTGTTCCGCAGCGGCGCCCAGCGCGCGTCGGAGGCCGGCGGGTACCAGCCGGTGACGTAGGCGCCCTCGAGCGGGCTGTTGCCGCCGCCGGTGCTGTCGAGGGTGGTCTGCTGCACGCTGCCGAGGACGGAGGCGATCCGCGCCCTGGGACCGGCCTCCAGGCCGGTGACCGGGTCGGTGGTGGTCGTGCGGCGGAAGGCGTCGAAGAAGGTGGCGGTCTTGTCGCCGAGCGCGGCGCTCACGCAGGCGCCGTGTTCGTTGGCGCCGATCGCCTTCCGGGAGATCGTGTTGTAGTCGGTGGCGTCCTCGGCGGCGCGCAGGTCGGTGGCGCTGGTGCGGCCCGCGTCGCGCAGGCCGGCGTCGAGGAAGCGCAGGAAGATGTCGCCCGCGGCGGTGTCGGGGCGGACGAGGGTCACCTTCGTGCACTTGCCCGCCAGTTGCCGGCCCGCGCCGGCCATCAGGGCGGGCAGGCCGCCGTTGACGGGATAGGAGAGGAAGCTCTGGAACTCGTCCTGGGTGATGCCGTAGCCGCCGAGGTACGGGATGCCCTCGGCCTCCAGCGTGGTGGTGAAGGCGGCGCCGTACTGGCTGTAGGAGCCGACGACGGCGACCGCGCCCTTGTCGACGGCCTGCTCGGCGCAGTCGTCGGCGCCGAGCGCGGTGTTGTGGTCGTTGCAGGTGATGACCCGCAACTCCCGGCCGCCGATGCCGCCGCGGGCGTTGATGTACTTGGCGTAGGTCTTGGCCATGGCCGGCATGCCCGGCATGTTGGTCGCGCCGGTGTCCTGCGGCGCCCAGGTCATGACGGTGATCGGGCCCATGGCGTCGCCCGACTCCCCGGGGAGTGTGCCGCATCCCCCCAGCAGGACGACGCCGGTCATCGCGGACACAAAGGGAGCAGCTCTGCGCTTACGGCGATCACTCATGGAGCGGGACGATTCCGGGCTTACCGCAACCCCCGGATGAACACGGGGGAACGGAGGGTCACCATCGGGTGAACAAAGTGCGGGAATTCCGGAGCACGTACGATCGTGCACTGTGCAGAGTACGGAGAAGTCTTCCCGCCGCGGCACCCGCTCCTCCACGATGGGGGGCATGCCGCTCAACGACATGCCCTGGTGGCGCTGGCGCGCGAACGTGCGCTCCGCGCTGCACATGATCAGCGACCCGGTGTTCCAGCGTGAGGTGTGGCTCACCGGGCAGCCGGGCTACGGCGACGTGACCGACGCCGTCTACCGCCTGGTCGAGGACACCTGGCTCGACAACTGGTCCGCGGAGAAGTACGTGGGCACCGTCTTCAGGGATTCCCAGGAGGCGGCGCTGGTCGATGTGGCCGTGCTGCGGGTGCTGAAGATACTGCACCAGGTGGGCGCGGACGCCCCCGTCTCCGCCTACCTGGAGCACCACGCCTGGCCCGAGGCGGTACGGGCCGCCCGCGAGGCGCACGTGCGGCTGGCGGCCGGGGACGGCGAGGACCCGGACACACCGCCGCGCTCCCTGGACATCCTGCGGATCTACACGCGCACGGCCTGAGCCGCCGTCGGCCGCGGGCCGCGCCGCCGCGTGGCGGGCGCCCTCCCGGGCGAACGCGGCCGCCCGGTCGGTGGACGGCTTGGAACGGCGGGACGAGTTTGTGCGACCCTGGCCCCGTGAACGCCGCCGACGAGTCGCAGCCACAGGCCGAGCAGTACATCCTCACCCTCTCGTGCCCCGACAAGACGGGCATCGTGCACGCCGTGTCGAGCTACCTCTTCATGACCGGGTGCAACATCGAGGACAGCCAGCAGTTCGGCGACCACGACACCGGACTGTTCTTCATGCGGGTGCACTTCTCGGCCGGCCACCCCGTCACCGCCGGAAAGCTGCGGGCCAGCTTCGCGGCCGTCGCCGACGCCTACCGCATGGACTGGCAGATCACACCCTGCAACGAGCGGATGCGGGTCATCCTCATGGTGAGCAAGTTCGGGCACTGCCTGAACGACCTGCTCTTCCGTACCAGCATCGGCGCGCTGCCGGTGGAGATCGCCGCCGTGGTCTCCAACCACACCGACTTCGCGGAGCTGGCGGCCTCCTATGACGTCCCCTTCCACCACATCCCGGTGACGAAGGAGAACAAGGCCGAGGCCGAGGCGGAGCTGCTCTCCCTGGTGGAGCGGGAGAACGTGCAACTGGTCGTACTCGCCCGCTATATGCAGGTGCTGTCGGACCACCTCTGCAAGGCGCTGTCCGGCCGGATCATCAACATCCACCACTCCTTCCTGCCCAGTTTCAAGGGCGCCCGGCCCTATCACCAGGCCCACGCCCGCGGGGTGAAGCTGATCGGCGCGACGGCGCACTACGTCACCGCCGACCTCGACGAGGGCCCGATCATCGAGCAGGAGGTCGAGCGGGTGGGGCACGAGGCCGGCCCGGAGCAACTCGTCGCCGTCGGCCGCGACGTGGAGTGCCAGGCCCTGGCGCGCGCCGTGAAGTGGCACAGCGAGCACCGCGTCCTGCTCAACGGCCACCGCACGGTCGTCTTCGCCTGACACCCGTTGCTCAGGCCTGGCATACCGGCCGGCCCACGACGTCCGCCAGGAAGGTCTCGACAGCGGAGGCCCATGCCTCGGGCTGCTCCCAGGGGACGAGGTGCCCGGCGTGGGGGATCTCCGCGTACGAGCCGCGGGGCAGCACCCGCACCATTTCCTGGGCCTCGGCACGGCCCAGCTCGCTGTCCCATCCGCGTACCACGAGGGCGGGACAGGACACCTGTGCCAGCTCCTCCCAGTGGGCGTCGTGGACCCAGGACTCCCGGGACCGCAGCATGTGCCGCCGCGCGAACACCGGGCGCCAGCCGTCGGGGCGCTCCTCCATCACCTCGGCGAAGAACCGGCCCCGGGACGGGCGCGGGCCCTCCAGCCAGGGATCCTCCTCGCCGAACCACCGGCGGACCGCGTCGGGCCCCGGGAAGGGCAGCGGCCAGGCGCCGAACCAGTCCTCCCAGCGGCGCTGGCTCGCCTCTCCGAGAGCCGCCGCCCGCATGTCGCACAAGACCACCGCCCGCACCAGCGAGGGCCTGCGCGCGGCGAGCTGCCAGGCGGTGAGGGCGCCCATCGAGTGCCCCACGACGGTGACCGGGGCGAGCCCCAACTGCTCGACGGCGGCGGCGGCGTCGGCCACGTAGGCCTCCCGCGTGTAGGGCCCCTCGGGCTTGGCGCTGCCTCCGTGGCCGCGCTGGTCCAGGGCCACCACCCGGTGGCGCGCGGCAAGCCGGCGAGCGGTGCCGGCCCACTGGGAGGCCCGTCCCATCAGGCCGTGCAGCAGCAGCAGGACGGCGGGCCGCCGCACCTCCTCGGGCACCTCGTCGGACGCCGCCGCGGGCCCGGTGCCTGACTGCGGGGCGGGCCCGTCGGTGTACTCCCATGCCGTGAGCGGGAGGCCGCCCGCTCCGGTGACTTCGACGCGCCTGGCCATGTGCCGCACCCCCTGGTACGTGACGTTCAGACCCCCACGCTATCGAAATCCTGTTCGATATGCGTCTTCACGCGCGCAACACCGCTCTTTCGAGTGACAACGCTCAAGGATTGCCCGCCCACGCCGAGGGGAGTACTTCAGCGGGACGCGGTCCGGCGGGGAGACGGACAGCGGGGAGCCACCCGGACAGCTCGGGGATCCGGGTGGCCTCCATGGGGACGAGGGGGACCGGGGGGTCCGGAGGGGGACAGGGAGGGGACGGAGGGGGACAGGGGAGGGACGGGGGATCGGGGGAGAAAGGGACTCCGGCGCATGGGGAGGCGCCGGAGTCCCTCCGCCGGAACCGCCCACCGCCGACGACCCGCCTCACCGGCGCCCGAGAAGCGCCGCGCCGGCGGCGGACCGCCCTGGACCGGCCGGAACCGCCCGGCCCGACGTCACAGGACGATCCACCGAGCGCACCCCACAGACGATCCACCGAGCGCACAGCCGCAGGGGACCGCACAAGCCGCGACGAGACACCGCCACGCGGCGCCCCGGGCACCGCGACGCTCCGCGGGACCGTCCTACCGCTTGGCGACGAAGACGTGGGACGCGGTCTCCGAGCTCAGCTCCGCCGCCTCACCGCCGCTGCCGACCATCACACCGCCCGCCGACGGGGTCACCGACACCACCGCGCCCGGCTGCACACCGGCCCGCCGCAGCGTGTACATCAGCTGGGCGTCCGTCTGGATCGGCTCCCCGATCCGCCGGACGACCACGCTCGCGCCCGCCTGCCCCGTCTCCAGGTCGGTCAGGCTGACCATCCCCTCGTCGAGGAACGGGTCCGCGCCGTCCTTCTCGCCCAGCTCCTCCAGGCCCGGGATCGGGTTGCCGTACGGCGACTCCGTGGGATGCCGCAGCAGCTCCAGGACGCGTCGCTCGACCGCCTCGCTCATCACGTGCTCCCAGCGGCACGCCTCGGCGTGCACGTGCTCCCACTCCAGGCCGATGACGTCGACCAGCAGGCACTCGGCCAGCCGGTGCTTGCGCATCACGCGCGTCGCGATCCGCCGCCCTTCGGCGGTCAGCTCCAGATGCCGGTCGCCCGCGACGTTCACCAGCCCGTCCCGCTCCATACGCGCGACGGTCTGACTGACCGTCGGCCCGCTCTGGTCGAGCCGTTCGGCGATTCGGGCGCGCATGGGGACCACACCCTCCTCCTCCAGCTCCAGGATGGTGCGGAGATACATCTCCGTCGTGTCGATCAGTCCGGACATGCGTGCCCCTCGATGGCTCGTACGTGGCCCTGGCCTCAATTCTGACGCATGCGACCGGCAACCGGGACGCCGTGGTTGACAGGCGGACGCTGCGGCAGCACGGTTCTCGGCATGACCGATCTGGCCGCCGCATATTTCGACGCCGCCATCGCACTGCTCAGGCGCGTGAGGGACGAGGAGTCCCCAGCGATCGAGGCGGCCGCGGCCGCGCTCGCCGACACCGTGGCGGCCGGGGGGCGGGTGTTCGCCTACGGCGCCGGGCACTCCTCGCTCCCCGCACAGGACGTCGTCTACCGCGCGGGCGGTCTCGCCCTGGTCAACCTGCTGGCCGTGCCCGGCGCGGTCGGCGTGGACGTCGTCCCCGCCACCCTCGGCAGCGCCCTCGAACAGGTGGGCGGCCTGGCCCGGGTCGTGCTGCGAAGCTCCCCCGCGCGGGCGGGCGACCTGCTGTTCGTCATCTCCCTCTCCGGCCGCAACCCGCTCCCGGTGGAGATGGCGCAGGAGGCCAGGGCACTCGGGATGACGGTGATCGGCGTCACATCGGTGGCGTACGCCAAGGAGACGCATTCCCGGCACGCGAGCGGCACCTTCCTCAAGGACCACTGCGACCTCGTCGTCGACAGCAAGATCGCGCCGGGGGACGCCGAGCTGTCCGTGCCGGGCGTCCCGGCACCGTTCGGCCCGGCCTCCACGGTGGTGACCAGCGCGCTGATGCAGGCCGTCGTGGCCACGGCCGCGGCGGACCTGGCGGAGCGCGGCGTCACCCCGCCCATGCTCCGCTCCGGCAACGTCGACGGCGGGCACGAGTGGAACGCGCGGGTCTTCGAGGAGTACGCGGACCGGATCTTCTACCGCCGCTGAACCCGGCCTCAGGCCCGCGGCGGCAGGTCGAGACCGGCCGCCGCCCGCAGCGCGACGTCCTCGGCGAAGACGGCGTCCGCCCGGTCGAAGGGACGGCCGCCCGCGCCGCGCAGGAAGGTGAGCACGCCGAGCGTGCGGCCGCGGCTGCGCAGCACGGCGCACAGTGCGTGGGCGGTGCCCTCGGGCCAGCGCCGCGCGGCAGCCCAGCTGTCGACCTGGGACCGCGTGGCGGGGTCGGCGGCCCCGGCCCCGAAGCCGGCCCGCACGGAACCGGTGCGCGCGAGCGCCTGCAGGGCCGGGTGCCCCTCCCCGTACCGCACCGGGATGCCGCCGGGCACCGGCAGGCAGGGCCCCGGACCGCCGGAGGACGTGCCCGCCGCCCGGACGAGCCGCACCCCGTCGGGCGCCAGCACGTCGAGCAGCGCGTGCTCGGCGAACCCGGCGAGGGCGAAGTCCACCCAGCAGGTGGCCGCCTCCAGGGGGTCCTCGCACTCGGCGACGGCCAGCGCGGCCCGGTGCAGCTGGTTGCTGCGGAAGCGCAGCCGCACCGCCTCGCGCTCGGCGAGCTTGGTGTCGGTGATGTCGTGGAGCAGCAGCCCGACGCCGAGCGGCACCGGCTCCTCCCCCAGCGGCGAGCCGAGCCGCACGAAGCCGCTGCGCCAGCAGCGGCGGGTGCCGCCGTCCGCCCGCAGCCCCACCCACAGCTCGCTGGGCTCGGGGGGCGCGCCCTCGGCGAGGACGTGCTGCAGGGCGCTCTCCAGCTCCTCCGCGCCCTGGTCGAGGAAGTCGCCCAGGGGCCGCCCGAGGGGCGCGTCCCGGCTGGTGCGCAGCGCGCGGGCGGCGTACGCGTTGACGACGACCGGGCGCAGGTCGGCGTCGACCAGGACGACCCCGCACGGCGCGTCGTCGAAGAGCGCCTCGCTGAGGGCGATCGAGCGCTCCAGGTCGATCTGGGCGTGCACCTCGGAGAAGGCGCAGTAGACCCCGGCGGGGCGCCCGTCGGCGCCGTGCACGGCGGCGGCCTGGGTCCGCACCAGCACCCGGCGCCCGTCCTTGGTCAGCAGCGCGAACTCGTGGACCTGGCGGCCGTCCGCGGCCATGGCGCCCAGCAGCCGTTCGCGCACCTCCTCGGCGTCGGCGCTGCGCGCGGCCCAGCCGGCGAACCCGCGCCGGCCGACGGCCTCCTGCGCCGTCCAGCCCAGGATGCGGGCGGCCTCCGCGTTCCAGTGCGTGATCACTCCGTCCCGGTCCAGGGCGCAGAGTCCGGCCTCCATCCCGTCGAGGAGCGCGGCGAGCAGCTGCGGTGTCGCGTCAAATGACTGCACGTCTGGACATTCAACCCGTGTGTGACCGACGCCACAGGAAGTTCACGAAATTCGGCGCCCGCGAGGCCTCGGCGCGCGGGGCGGAAAAAACCGCTTGCCGTCCCACGAACCGTTTCTTAGGGTTGCGGGCACACATGAAGGGAGGTGGTCCGAAGAATGAGTTCCCATCGGACGCGTGAGGTGGCTGCGGGCTGACGCCTGCGCTCCTCGCCTGCGCGCGATGTGCGTAGCGGGCCAATCCATCGCAGTCACCCGACCCGCGGGCTCGTCGGATTCGTCCGGCCGATGCCCGGACGGTTCGCCGTCCGGGGAGCAGCCCGCGGGTCGTCTGCGTCCGCGGCCCTGACCTCACCGCGCCGCCTCCGCCACCCGGCGCGGGCGGCCGCGCCCGGGAACCGGCCCCCCTCCGGCACGCCTCAGGGCGAAAGGCGCCGCACCGTCCAGCCGCCCTCCGCGGCGGTGTACACCAACCGGTCGTGCAGCCGGTTCTCCCGCCCCTGCCAGAACTCGACGCGGCCCGCCACCACCCGGAAGCCTCCCCAATGCGGCGGCACGGGCACGTCCGTGCCCTCGGGATAGCGGGCCGCCAGCTCCGCGTAGCGGTGCTCCAGCACCTCGCGCGAGGCGATCTCCGCGGACTGCTCGCTCGCCCAGGCGCCGATCCGCGAGCCGTGCGGCCGGCTCCGGAAGTAGGCCTCGGTCTCCTCGCGTGAGACGCGCTCGACGGCGCCCGTCACGATCACCTGGCGCGCGACCGGGTGCCAGGGGAAGAGCAGCGAGGCGAAGGGCCGCTCGGCGAGCTCGCGCCCCTTCCTGGAGCCGTAGTTGGTGAAGAACACGAAGCCGCGGTGGTCGTAGCTCTTCAGCAGCACCGTGCGCGAGCTGGGCAGCCCGTCCGCTCCCGCGGTGGAGACCACCATGGCGTTGGGCTCGTCGATGCGGGCGTTGACGGCATCGGCGAACCAGCGCGCGAACTGCGTGTACGGGTCGCCGGCCAGCTCGGCCTCGGTCAGTCCGCGGGCGCGGTACTGCCTGCGCATGGCGGCGGGGTCGTGGTGGCTGTGCTGCACCCGCACATCTTGCAGCACGGAGGCGGCACCGCGTGCCGCCTCCGTGCTCCCCGGCCCCACCGTCACGGTCCGCCGCAAGATGTGCCGGACCTCACGCTTCACGTCACCTGCGGAAGGGGACAGACTTACAGGCCGGGTATCTGTGCACTCCCCACACCGGGGGATATCGTGCGGGCACCCAGTGCCGACCCCCGCGCCATTCCGCGTGCCACAAGCACCACCGGATCGTCGACCGCATCACGAGGAGCCGCCTGATGTCCGACTTCGTACCCGGACTCGAGGGAGTCGTCGCCTTCGAGACGGAGATCGCCGAACCCGACAAGGAAGGCGGCGCCCTGCGCTACCGCGGGGTGGACATCGAGGACCTGGTGGGCCGCGTCTCCTTCGGGAACGTCTGGGGCCTGCTGGTCGACGGTGCCTTCAACCCCGGCCTTCCTCCCGCCGAGCCCTTCCCGATCCCCGTCCACTCCGGCGACATCCGCGTCGACGTCCAGTCGGCGCTGGCCATGCTCGCTCCGGTGTGGGGACTGAAGCCGCTGCTGGACATCGACGCCGAGCAGGCCCGCGAGGACCTGGCGCGCGCGGCCGTGATGGCGCTGTCGTACGTGGCGCAGTCGGCACGCGGCCAGGGACTGCCGATGGTGCCGCAGCGCGAGATCGACAAGGCGCAGTCGGTGGTCGAGCGCTTCATGATCCGCTGGCGCGGCGAGCCCGACCCCAAACACGTCGCCGCCGTCGACGCCTACTGGACCTCCGCCGCCGAGCACGGCATGAACGCGTCCACCTTCACCGCCCGGGTCATCGCCTCCACCGGCGCCGACGTGGCCGCCGCGCTGTCGGGCGCGGTAGGCGCCATGTCGGGCCCGCTGCACGGCGGCGCGCCCTCCCGCGTGCTGGGCATGATCGAGGAGATCGAGCGGACCGGCGACGCCGAGGCGTACGTGAAGCAGGCCCTGGACAGGGGCGAGCGCCTGATGGGCTTCGGGCACCGCGTCTACCGTGCCGAGGACCCGCGGGCCCGGGTGCTGCGCCGTACCGCCAGGGAACTGGGCGCCCCCCGTTTCGAGATCGCGGAGGCGCTGGAGAAGGCCGCCCTGGAGGAGCTGCACTCCCGCCGCCCGGACCGCGTCCTGGCCACCAACGTGGAGTTCTGGGCGGCGATCATCCTGGACTTCGCCGAGGTCCCGGCCCACATGTTCACCTCGATGTTCAGCTGCGCCCGCACCGCCGGCTGGTCGGCGCACATCCTGGAGCAGAAGCGCACCGGCCGGCTGGTGCGCCCCTCGGCCCGCTACGTCGGCCCGGGCGCCCGCGACCCGCGTGAGGTTCCGGGCTACGCGGCCATCGCCCCGTAGGCGGCCCGCCCACACCCGGCGCACCTCGCACGCCCGCCGCGGGCGGTGCACCCTGGGGGCATGAGGCTGTTCGTGGCCGTTCTGCCTCCCGGCGCCGCCCTCGCCGAGCTGGCAGACGCCGTGGACGCGCTGCGCGCCCTGCCGGGCGCGGACGGGCTGCGCTGGACGGAACGCGCCGGGTGGCATGTGACGCTGGCGTTCCTCGGGGAGGTGGACGAGGCTCTGCTGCCCGCCCTGGTCGAACGGCTCGAGCGGGCGGCGCGGCGCCATCCTCCCTGCCGGGTGCGCCTGGGCCGTGGGGGCCGCTTCGGCGACCGGACTCTGTGGGCGGGACTGGACGGCGACGACCTGGGCGGCGCGGCCGCGGCGGCGCGGGCCGCCGCACGGCGGGCGGGCGTCCGCCACGAGGACGAGCATGGCGCCTTCCACGCCCACCTGACGCTCGCCCGGCAGCGCTCCGGGCGCGTCAGGGTGGGTCTGCGGCCCTTCACGGACGCGCTCGGCGCGTTCTCGGGGACGCCGTGGACGGCGGGGGCGGTCCGCCTGGTGCGGAGCCATCCGCCCACGCCCGGAGTGCCGGGTGCCCAGCCCCGCTACGAGACGGTGCGGACCTGCCCTCTGGGGCACTGAGGCCGCCCCGTTAACCTCGCTGTGTGGACCCGAAGACCCGTACCCGCGTAATGACCGCCGCTCTCGCTCTGCTGGTGGTCGTGGTGATCGTCGGCACGATCGTGCGCGGCTAGCCGCCGCGGCCGGGCGGCCGCAGGCGCTCGGGGCGGCCCTGCGACCGTCGGCCGCCCGGCGGCCGTGGTCGGCCGTGGCCGGCCGGGCAGTGTCGTCGGCCGTCGTCGTCTGTCGTCGGCCGTCGTCGGCCCGGCGGTGTCGTCCGCCTCAGGAGCCGGCGTACACCTTCTCGACGAATTCCGCGACCTGTTCGTCGCTGAGGTGGCGGGCCAGGTCGGCCTCGGTGATGATGCCGATCAGCTTCTTGTTCTCCACCACCGGGAGCCGCTTGATGCGGTGCGATTCCATCTCGGTGAGGACGTCGGACACGTCGGCCTCGGCGTCGATCCAGCGCGGGGTGCCCTCGCACAGGTCGCCGCAGGTCACCTTGGAGGGGTCGCGTCCCGCGGCTACGCACTTGGTGACGATGTCCCGGTCGGTGATGATGCCGCACATCCGGTCGTTCGCGTCGTGGACCGGCAGCGCGCCGACGTTGAGCTCGCGCATCAGCTGCGCGGCGCGGTCGAGAGTCTCGGTCGCCGGTATCGCACGGGCGCCTGGGTGCATGATCTCTTTGGCTGTGGTCATACCCTCATCGTGCGCCCGACCGGGTGAATCTGCGACCGGGGCGCACGACGGGGCGGGGCGGCGGACGCCTACCAGGCGAAAGCCTCGGGGGACGGGCCGGGGCCGGGGAAGATCTCGTCCAGCTCGGCGAGCAGCTCCGCGGGCAGCCGCAGGTCGACCGCGCGCACCGCGGAGTCCAGCTGCTCACGGGTGCGCGGGCCGACGATCGGGCCCGTGACGCCGGGACGGCCCAGCAGCCAGGCCAGGGCGACGTCACCGGGCTGCAGTCCGGCCTTGTCGACCGCGTCCTCGTACCGCTGCACCTGCTCGCGCAGAGCGCTGTCCTTCAGCGAGTCGGCGCTGCGGCCGGAGGTGGAACGGGAGCCGCCGCCCTCACGCTCCTTGCGCAGTGCGCCGCCCAGCAGGCCGCCGTGGAGCGGCGACCAGGGGATGACGCCCAGGCCGTACTCCTGCGCGGCCGGGATCACCTCCATCTCGGCGCGGCGCTCGGCCAGGTTGTACAGGCACTGCTCGCTGACCAGGCCGATCGTGCCGCCGCGCCGGGCCGCGATCTCATTGGCCTGGGCGATCTTGTACCCGGGGAAGTTGCTGGAGCCCGCGTAGAGGACCTTCCCCTGCTGCACGAGCACGTCGACCGCTTGCCAGATCTCCTCGAAGGGGGTGTTCCGGTCGATGTGGTGGAACTGGTAGAGGTCGATGTGGTCGGTCTGCAGGCGCTTCAGGCTGGCCTCCACCCCACGCCGGATGTTGAGGGCGGAGAGCCGGTCGTGGTTGGGCCAGGCGGGCCCGTCGGGACCCATGTTCCCGTAGACCTTGGTGGCGAGCACCACCTTGTCGCGCCGGTCGCCGCCCTTCGCGAGCCAGTTCCCGATGATGGATTCCGTGCGGCCCTTGTTCTCGCCCCAGCCGTAGACATTGGCCGTGTCGATGAAATTCACGCCCGCGTCGAGAGCGGCGTCCATGATGGCGTGGCTGTCCGCCTCGTCCGTCTGCGGGCCGAAGTTCATCGTCCCCAGCACGAGTCGGCTGACCTTGAGTCCGGTGCGTCCGAGCTGTGTGTACTCCATGGGCCTCAAGACAACTCCTTGGAGTGCGCTCCAATCAAGCGATGCCGATGGGGTGCCGGTACGGCGCTCCGAGGCCCCACGCCTGGTACGCCGCGTCGGCGAAGGCGGCCGCCAGGCGGTGTTCGCCGGAGGCGTTGGGGTGGGTGCCGTCGCGGGTGTCCCTGGCGATGTCGTACCCGGCGGGGCGGGAGGCCAGCAGCAGCGGCGAGGCCGAAGTGCACAGGTCCGCGGTCGTCTTGGCCAGGAGGGTGTTGAACTCCTCGCACTGGGCGGCGAATCCGGGGTCGTGGTCGCAGCGCGAGTTGGGTATGACGGGCAGCAGCACCGCGGCGACGCGGGGGTTGGCGGCCCGCGCCCGTGCGACGAACAGCCGCACATGGGCATCGGTCTGCGCCGGGTCGGTGTAGAAGCCGAGGTCGATCAGCCCGAGCGACACCAGCAGTACGTCGGGACGGTGCTCCCGGACGGCGTCCTCGATCAGCGGCGCCATGTGCAGCCAGCCCTCGCCCCAGCCCGCGAGATGGCGGCGCGCGGAGAGGGGGAAGGCGGGGTCGGCGTAGCGCTGCGAGACGGCCGCGTCGGCGGCGGGGTCGTACAGCGCGGTCCGCGGTCCGACGATCTCGAAGTCCTCGCCCTCCGTGCCGAACGAGCACAGGTGCTGCCACATCCGGTAGCGCCAGGAGAGCTCCCCCGCGCTGCCGACGGTCATGGAGTCGCCGACGAACATCCACGCCGTGCGGCGTCCTGGCGTGCGGCGGGGCCCGTCGCCGGGGCCGGGGGAGGCGCTGAGCATGCAGGGGATCCTAGGCCGTGCCCGTCGGACGGCGCACCGGACTCCGGCCTCCGCACGCGCCGCCCAAGGCCCCGGCGCCGCCCGGGCCGGGCACCTGGCAGGCTAGGCCCATGCGTCCACTGCTCGCCGCGGCCGCGGCCTCCGTTCTCGTCATGGGTCCCCTGGTCGGCACGGCGGCCGCCGACGACGACGGGGAGTCCGTGGCTTTCACGATCTCGGACCCGCGGATCACCGAATCGAGCGGCCTCGTCGCCAGCCGCCTCCACAAGGGCGTCTACTGGGCGCACAACGACAGCGACGACGGCCCGTACGTCTACGCCGTCGACTCCGCGACGGGCAAGACGGTCGCCACCGTCACGCTGCGCGGCGTGGGCAGCCCGCGCGACGTCGAGGCGATCTCCATGGGCCCGGACGGCGCGCTGTACGTCGGCGACATAGGCGACAATCTCGGCGGCTCCTGGCCGCACGTGTGGATCTACCGCTTCCCGGAGCCCGAGCGGCTGGCGAACCAGACGGTCAGGGCGACGCAGTACACCGTCCAGTACGAGGGCGGCCCGCGCAACGCCGAGGCGCTGATGGTCGACCCGAAGACCGGGCGGGTGTACATCGCGAGCAAGAACGAGGACGGTGGCGGCCTCTACGAGGGCCCGGCGAAGCTCTCCGCGAGCGGCACCAACATCTTCCGGCGCATCGCGGACATCCCGCTGTGGATCACCGACGGCGCTTTCTCCCCGGACGGCAGCCGGCTGGTGCTGCGCGGCTACTTCGGCGCCCTGATGTACCGCTGGGAGGACGGCGAGGCCCGCCGGATCGACCAGATGCACGTGCCGCTGCAGCGGCAGGGCGAGTCCGTGGCCTTCACCCCGGACGGCAGGGCCCTCATGTACGGCAGTGAGGGCGAGGACAGCGAGGTCTGGCGCGTACCGCTCAAGGGGGACGACCTGCCCGACGCCGCCCGACGCGAGACGGCCTCCTCCCCCGGAGCCTCGGGAACCTCCACCACGGACACCACCGGCACCGAAGAACCCGGCTCCACACGCCAGTTCACCCTCGGCGCCGTCACCCTCGCCGCGATCGCCGCCCTGCTGATCGGCGTACGCCGGCTCCTGCGCCGGGAACGCTGAACGCCCGCGGGACCACCGCAGTGAGGGCGAGGACAGCGAGGTCTGGCGCGTACCGCTCAAGGGGGACGACCTGCCCGACGCCGCCCGACGCGAGACGGCCTCCTCCCCCGGAGCCTCGGGAACCTCCACCACGGACACCACCGGCACCGGCACCGAAGAACCCGGCTCCACACGCCAGTTCACCCTCGGCGCCGTCACCCTCGCCGCGATCGCCGCCCTGCTGATCGGCGTACGCCGGCTCCTGCGCCGGGAACGCTGAACGCCCGCGGGACCACCGTCGCGGTGGCCCCGCGGGGCCCGTGTCAGAGCCGCTCGACGACGAAGTCGACGCAGGCGGTCAGGGCCTGGACGTCCGCCGGCTCCACGGCCGGGAACATGGCCACGCGCAGCTGGTTGCGGCCCAGCTTGCGGTACGGCTCGGTGTCGACGATGCCGTTGGCGCGCAGCACCTTGGCGACGGCCGCGGCGTCGATGTCGTCGTTGAAGTCGATCGTGCCGACGACCTGGGAGCGCTTGGCCGGGTCGGTGACGAACGGGGTGGCGTGCTTGGAGTCCTCGGCCCAGCCGTACAGATGACCCGAGGAGGCGGCGGTGCGGCGCACCGCCCAGTCGAGACCGCCCTTCCCGTTGATCCACTCCAGCTGGTCGTTCAGCAGGAACAGGGTGGCGAGTGCCGGGGTGTTGTACGTCTGGTTCTTCCGCGAGTTGTCGATCGCGGTCGGCAGGTCGAAGAAGGCCGGGATGTGGCGGCCGGAGGCGGCGATCCGCTCCGCGCGCTCCAGCGCCGCCGGGGAGAACACGGCGATCCACAACCCGCCGTCGGCGGCGAAGGACTTCTGCGGGGCGAAGTAGTAGACGTCGGTCTCGGCGATGTCGACCGGCAGGCCGCCCGCGCCGGAGGTGGCGTCGACCAGGACGAGGGCGCCCTCGTCCGCGCCGGGGACGCGCCGCAGCGGCATGGCGACACCGGTCGAGGTCTCGTTGTGGGTGAGGGCGTAGACGTCCACGCCCGCCTCCGCGACCGCCTCGGGGTGCGAACCCGGGTCGGCGGAGACCACGGTGGGCTCGTCCAGCCACGGCGCCAGTTTGGCGGCCTTGGCGAACTTGGAGGAGAACTCGCCGAAGCTGAGGTGCTGCGACCTGCGCTCGATCAGTCCGTGGGTGGCGATGTCCCAGAAGGCGGTGGAGCCGCCGTTGCCGAGCACCACCTCGTAGCCCTCGGGGAGCGCGAACAGCTCACGGATGCCGTCCCGGACCCGGCCGACCAGGTCCTTCACCGGTGCCTGCCGGTGAGAGGTGCCCATCAGCGAGGTGCCGGTGGCGGCCAGCGCGCTGAGCGCCTCAGGCCGCACCTTGGAGGGGCCCGAACCGAATCGTCCGTCGGCGGGCTTGATGTCAGCGGGAATCTGGATCTCGGCCACATTCGCAGCGTAATGCGTGACGAGCCCGTTACGGGGCCGTGTCCCATCCGGTGAGACATGTGCCGCGACGGGGCAGGCTACGGGACATGACGGGCGATGAGCGGCACGCGTTGCGCCGCGACCTGGAGCGGGCCCTGCGGGGCGAGGTCTTCTTCGACGCGCAGAGCAGGGCGCTGACCTCGATGGACGCGTCCAACTACCGGCGTATTCCGGTGGCCGTCGTCGCCCCGTACGACGCCGAGGACGTGGCCGCGGCGCTCGCCGTGTGCCGGGCGCACGGGGTGCCGGTGGTGCCGCGCGGCGGCGGCACGTCGATCGCGGGGCAGGCGACGGGCACCGGCGTCGTGCTCGACTTCACCCGGCACATGCACCGGATCGTGTCACTCAGCCCCGAGGCGTTGACGGCCCGGGTGCAGCCCGGGGTCGTCCTGGACGACCTGCGGCGCGCCGCCGCCGCGCACGGGCTGACCTTCGGCCCCGATCCGTCCACCCACAGCCGCTGCACCCTCGGCGGCATGATCGGCAACAACGCGTGCGGCGCGCACTCCGTCGCCTGGGGCACCACGGCCGACAACGTCCGCGCCCTGGAATGCCTCACCTACGGCGGCGAACCGCTGCGCACCACCGACCCGCTCCGCGCGGACCTGCGGGAACTCGTGGACGGCCACCTCGCCCTGCTGCGCACCGGCTATCCGCAGCACCTCCCCCGCCGCATCTCCGGCTACGCCCTGGACGCGCTGCTGCCCGAGCGCGGCCAGGACCTGGCCCGCGCCCTGACAGGCAGCGAGGGCACGCTCGCCGTGCTGACGGAGGCCGAGGTCCGGCTGGTGCCCGCGCCCGCGGTGCGCGTCCTGGTCGTCCTCGGCTACCCGGACGAGAGCGCCGCCGCCGACGCCGCGAACGGCCTGCTGCCGTACGGCCCGCTGACGGTGGAGGGCATGGCCGCCGACCTGGTGGGCGGCGGGGAGGCCGCCGAACTGCTGCCGCGGGGCGGGGCGTGGCTCTTCGTCGAGATGCCCGGCACCGGTGAGGCGGAGGCGCTGCGGCGGCTCGCCGACGCGGTCGACTCGGCCGTGGTGACCTCCCCGATCGCGCAGCGCGCGCTGTGGCGGCTCCGCGAGGAGGCCGCCGGGACGGCCACCCGGACGCCCGCCGGCGCGGAGGCCTGGCCGGGCTGGGAGGACTGCGCGGTGCCCCCGGCGCGGCTCGGCGCCTACCTGCGTGACTTCCGCGTGCTGCTGCGTGAGCACGGCCTGCACGGCACCCCGTACGGGCACTTCGGCGACGGCTGCATCCACGTCCGCATCGACTTCGACCTGCTCGGCGCGGACGGGGTGGCCCGCTTCCGGCGCTTCTCCGAGGCCGCCGCCGACCTCGTCGTCGCCCACGGCGGCTCGCTGTCCGGGGAGCACGGCGACGGTCAGGCGCGCGCGGAGCTGCTGCCCCGGATGTACGGGGAGGAACTGGTGGCCCTCTTCGGCCGGTTCAAGGACGCGCTGGACCCGGCGGGCGGCCTCAACCCGGGCATGCTCGTACGGCCCGCTCCCCTCGACGCCGATCTGCGCTTCGCTGTCCTGCCGCGGCGGCCCGTCGACGTCGCCTTCGGCTACCCCCGCGACGGCGGTGACTTCTCGGCGGCGGTGCGCCGCTGCGTCGGCGTCGCCAAGTGCCGCGAGACGGGCGCGGGGGCGGGGGCCGGCGTCATGTGCCCCTCGTACCGGGTGACAGGTGAGGAGCGGCACTCCACCCGCGGCCGGGCCCGGCTGCTGCACGAGATGCTCGCGGGCGAGATCGTCACCGGCGGCTGGCGCGCGCCGGAGGTCGCGGACGCACTCGACCTGTGCCTGTCCTGCAGGGGCTGCCGGTCGGACTGCCCGGTCGGCGTCGACATGGCCACCTACAAAGCGGAGTTCCTGCACCAGCGCTACCGGCGGCGGCTGCGGCCCGCCTCCCACTACGTGATGGGCGGTCTGCCGACCTGGCTGCGTCTCGCGGCACCGGCCACCGGGACCCTGAACGCGCTGGCGCGGGTCGGGCCGCTGACGGCTCTGGGCAAGCGGGTGGCGGGGATCGCGCCCGAGCGGGAGCTGCCCCTGCCGGCGGAGGAGTCCTTCGTGCGCTGGTGGCGGCGGCAGGAGCCGCCCGCACCGGGGGCGCGGGCCGGGGCCGGGGCCGGGGCGGACACGGAGGCGACCGTGGTCCTGTGGCCGGACACCTTCACCGACCGCTTCTCCCCCGAGGTGGGCCGCGCCGCCGTACGCGTCCTCAGGGCGGCCGGGCTGCGGGTCGTGCTGCCCCCGGGGCGCGTGTGCTGCGGCCTGACCTGGGTCTCGACCGGCCGGCTCGACCGGGCCCGAAGGGTGATGCGCCGCACGGTGGAGCGGATGGCGCCGGTGGTGGCCGCGGGACGTCCCGTCGTCGTCCTGGAACCGAGCTGCGCGGCGGCGCTCCGCACCGACCTGCCCGAGCTACTCGGCACCGGCGAGGCGGCGGCCCTGGCGGATTCGGTGCGCACCTTCGCGCAGGTGCTGGAGGAGGCGGCGCCCGGCTGGACACCGCCGCGCCTCGACCGGCCCGTCACCGGCCAGACCCACTGCCACCAGCACGCCGTCCTCGGCGACGCCGCCGAGCGCCGGCTGCGCGCCCGCGCCGGGCTCAGCGGGGCCCTGGCCTCCGGCTGCTGCGGTCTGGCCGGGAACTTCGGCTTCGAACGCGGCCACTACGAGGTCTCCGTCGCCTGCGCCGAGGACCGTCTGCTGCCCGCGGTCCGCGCTGCCCGGCCCCGTACGGCCGTCCTCGCGGACGGCTTCTCCTGCCGCACCCAGCTCGCCCAGCTCGCCGGGGTACGGGCGCGCCACCTCGCGGAGCTGCTGGCGGACGGGTTCTGAGGCGGCGGACCGGCGAGGACCTTGTGGGGTGCGGGCCTCAGAACTCCGCGGTGTCCAGCTCGAGCCCGAAGGGCTCGGGCAGCCGCAGCGGCGTGCCGAAGGGGTGCGGGCCGTCCACCGACCGGTAACCGAGCTCCCCCGGCTCCGCGTACAGGGTGCAGCTGCGCTCCTGCCGGTCGACGAGCAGATACAGGGGCGCACCGTACTCGGCGTAGCGCCGGCGTTTGACGATCCGGTCCGTGTCGCCGTTGGAGTCAGAGGTGACCTCCACCACCAGCAGGGTCTGGTGGGGGACGAGAGCATCGGCTTCCGCCAGCTCCTCCGGCACGACGGCCAGGTCCGGCACGTACCAGTTGCCGCTGCCGGGGAGGTCCAGATTCCCCGAGCCCGAAAGGCAGCCCATCTTCTGCACGACAGGGTCGATCTGCCGACGGATCATGGCGGCGGCCCTCTCATGCCCCCAGGTAGGTGGCACCACTTGCTGGATGACCCCCTCGACGATCTGCACCCGGTCCCCCCCGTGGTGCCGGATCGCGTACTTCAGCGCGGTTTCCGGGTCGTCCGGCGCATACGAACCGGCGGCCGCCCGAGGCGCCCGATGGGGCTGTGAGCTCATCGGTCCTCCAGGGACTCCGCGTATCCGAGTGACGACAGCTCCGATTCTCACGCAGCCGGCGCCCGCCTGGGGCGCCCCGATCGCACATTCACTCGAAACGATGAAGGGGACGCACCGGCGGAAGCGCCGCGCCTGCGCGAGGAGCGGGACCGCGGGGCGTGGGCCCGCGCGTCCGCCGCCGGAGACCGGGCGGCGAGGCCGCCGCCCGGCCCGGCGCGGACGCCACGGCCCACCGCCGCAGCGCGCTCAGGCGGCCACCGACTCCGCCCCCACCGGCTGCGGCTCCCGCGGCACCAGCTCGATCAGCTTGTGGTCCTTGCCGCGATGCAGGTCGATCTTGAGCCGCAGCCCGCCCATTCGGGCCAGCACGAGCCCCACGCAGGCCGCCGCCGCCGCGGCGACCAGGCCGCCGGCCAGGAAGCCGATCCGGGCGCCGAACACATCGGTGACCCAGCCGACGAGCGGCCCGCCCAGCGGGGTGCCGCCCACGAAGACCATCATGAACAGGCTCATGACCCGGCCGCGCATGGCGGGGTCGGTGGCGAGCTGCACACTGGCGTTGGCCGTGGTGTTGAAGGTCAGGCCGAAGACGCCGATCGGCAGCATGAGCGCCAGGAAGATCCAGTACGTCGGCGACAGCGCCGCCACGACCTCCAGCAGCCCGAAGGCCAGCGCCGCGCCGACCAGCAGCCGCAGCCGGCTGCTGCCGCGCCGGGCCGCCAGCAGCGCGCCGATCACGGAGCCGACCGCGAGGACGGTGTTGAACAGGCCGTACATCCCGGCGTCGCCGTGGAAGACATGGTCGGCGAAGGCGGTGAGCCAGATCGGGAAGTTGTAGGCGAAGGTGCCGATGAAGCCGACCAGCACGATGGGCCAGATCAGCTCGGGCCGCCCGGCGACATAGCGCAGCCCCTCACGCAGCTGGCCCTTGCCGCGCGGCGCGGTGGGCACCTCGTACAGCTCGGAGCGCCGCATGAGCAGCAGCCCGGCGAGCGGGGCGAGGAAGGACAGGCCGTTGAAGAGGAACGCCCAGCCGCTGCCGACCGCGGTGATCAGCACACCCGCGACGGCGGGGCCGATGAGCCGGGCGCTCTGGAAGTTGGCGGAGTTCAGGGAGACGGCGTTGCGGACGTCGGCGGGGCCCACCATCTCGACGACGAACGCCTGCCGTGCCGGGTTGTCGACGACGGTGACCATGCCGAGGCCGAAGGCGATGGCGTACACGTGCCAGACCTGCACGGCGCCGCTGAGGGTCAGTGCGGCGAGGCCGAGGCCCAGCAGTCCCAGGAGGGCCTGGGTGGTCAGCAGGATGCGGCGCTTGGGGTAGCGGTCGGCGATGACGCCGCCGTAGAGCCCGAAGAGGAGCATCGGGAGGAACTGCAGCGCGGTGGTGATACCCACGGCGAAGGAGGAACCGGTGAGGCTCAGCACCAGCCAGTCCTGCGCGATGCGGGACATCCAGGTGCCGGTGTTGGAGACGATCGCCCCGCCGGCGAAGAGCCGGTAGTTGCGGTTGCGGAGCGAGCTGAACATGCCGCCGGGCGCGGGCGGCGCGGCGGGGCGGCCGGCGCCGTCGCCCCGGGAGGTTCCGGCCGGCTCCGCACCCCCCGCGGCGGCGTCGGCGCCCGCCGGGATGGGCAGGTCGGCCGGGTCGGCCGTGCCCCCGGCCGGTCCGGTCCTCTCAGGGTTGGTCGGTTCGGGTGCGGCGTCTGATGCGGCTGCCGAACTCAATCCGGTCTCGCCTCCTCGTCATCGGGTCCTTGTGTCGGCGTGAGCGAGCTTCTCCAGGACGGGCGCCGCCTCCCTGAGCACGGCGCGTTCCTGCTCAGTCAGGGTGGCCATGAGTTCGGCCAGGAACGCGTTGCGCCGGGCCCGGCTCTCCTCGAGCATCGTCTCCGCCTGCTCTGTCTGCCGGACGACGACCTGCCTGCGGTCGTCGGGGTGCGGGTCCCGGTGGACCAGGCCCTTCGACTCAAGCATGGCGACGATCCGCGTCATGGACGGCGGCTGTACGTGCTCCCTGCGGGCCAGCTCCCCCGGAGTGGCGGATCCGCAGCGCGCGAGCGTGCCCAGCACGGACATCTCCGTCGGGCTCAGCGACTCGTCGACCCGGTGGTGGCGCAGCCGGCGCGAGAGCCGCATCACGGCGGCGCGCAGCGTGTTCACCGCCGCGCGGTCGTCCTCGGACAGTTCGGTCACGTTCATTAGACTAGCTCATTACCTATGCTAAGTAAAAATGGCGAGAGCGCCGCGGCCACCAAACCCATCCACCAGAAAAATCACCCGTACGGGTGACTTCCGCCCGGAAAGCGAGGCATGGCCGAAGAGGCCCGCCCGACCCTTGGGCGCATGGCTTCGAGAGTGCTCAGCATGCGCGTGGACGAGGAGCTGCACGAACGCCTTCAGGCCCGCGCGGCGAAGCGCGGAATGAGCGTCCAGGACTACATCGTCCGGACGCTCGCCCGCGATGACTTCGACGAACGGCTCAAGGCCTCGGTCGACGAGACCGAGCAGTTCTACGCGGGCGGTCACGTCAGGCCCAGCGCCGGCATCAGGTAGGAGAAGGCGAAGACCGCCGCCACCGCGTAGAGCGCGGGCGGCACCTCGCGGCCGCGCCCGGCCACCAGCCGCAGCGCGCAGAAGGTGATGAACCCGATGCCGATGCCGTTGGTGATCGAGTAGGTGAACGGCATGAGCAGCATCGTCAGGAACGCCGGGACCGCGATCGTGAAGTCGCTCCAGTCGAACCCCCGGATGCTGCCCACCATGATCAGGAAGCCCACCGCGACCAGCGCGGGGGTGGCCGCCTGCGCCGGGACCATCGTGGCCAGCGGCGCGAAGAACAGGGCGGCGACGAAGAGCAGCCCGGTGGCGACCGAGGCGAGGCCGGTGCGCGCTCCCTCACCGGTGCCGGCGGTGGACTCCGCGTAGCAGATGTTGGCCGAGCAGGAGGCCAGGCCGCCCGCCGCCGTCGCGACGCCGTCGACCATCAGGACCCGGCTCATCCCGGGCAGGTCGCCCCGGGAGTCCAGCAGGTGCGCCTCGTCGGCGACGCCGAGGATGGTGCCCATCGCGTCGAAGAAGCAGCTCAGCAGCACGGTGAAGACGAAGAGGACGCCGGTGAGCACACCGACCTCCTGGAAGCCGCCGAACAGACTCACCTTGCCGAGCAGCCCGAAGTCGGGGGGCGCGACCGGGTTGCCGGGCCACTGCGGGACGGTCAGGCCCCAGGAGGCGTCCTTGACGTTCGCCACCGCGTCCACGACGAGCGCCAGGAGCGTCATCGCGACGATGCTGATCAGGATGGCTCCGGGCACCTTGCGGATGATCAGCCCGAGGGTCAGCAGCGCGCCGAGGATGAAGATCAGCACCGGCCAGCCGGTCAGATGGCCGCCCGTGCCCAGTTGCAGCGGGACGGTGGTGTGCGCGGCGTCCGGGATGCGGGTCACGAAGCCGGAGTCGACCAGGCCGATCGACCGGCTCGAGAGAGGGATTTGGAGGTTCCTACGATGGAAACCAGCCACCCTAGGGACCGTTTCAGTTGAACATACGAGTGCTTCAAAGGCTATCTTCGCGCGTAGACCCCTCGGGGACACTCGGTACGCTGTGCGCATGAGCAGCAGCAGCCACAGCAAGGGGACAACCGGCCTGCGCGAGGCGCCGGCGCCCCTGGAGGCGAACGACGTCGCGACCGTCACCGTCGGAACGGTCGTCTGGTTCGCGCTCTTCCTCGTCCAGCTCCCCTTCTACGGCTGGTACTCCGACCACGGCCACGCCTGGTGGATCTGGACCTGCCTGGCCGGCGGCTGCCTCGGGCTCGTCGGCCTGTGGTACGTCCGCGCCCGCCGGGACGCGATCGAGCGGGCCCGTGCCGCGCAGGAGGCCGGACAGGGCTGAGCCGCGCCCCCACCGCCCGCGCCCCTACCGCCCGCGTCCGTCCCGCCCGCGCCGGGCCGCCGGCACGCCCGGCGACCGCCCCGGAACGGGCCGCCACCACCCCGCCGTACACCGCCCCGCTCCCCGCCCCCGCCGCTCCTCGTGCCGCGCGCGGCGCCCGGCACGTACCGTCGAAGCCATGACGGAACGCACGCGGCAGGAGGCGGCCGGACCGACACGACCGGCGACGCTCGGCGGGCTGACCGCCGCCGAGGTGGCGGAGCGGGTCGCGCGGGGCGAGGTCAACGACGTGCCCGTGCGCTCGTCCCGCTCGCTGGCGGAGATCGTCCGCGCGAACGTCCTCACCCGCTTCAACGCGATCATCGGGGTGCTCTTCCTGATCATCCTGGTCGTGGGGCCGATCCAGGACGGCCTGTTCGGCTTCGTCATCATCGCCAACACCGGCATCGGCATCTTCCAGGAGTGGCGCGCCAAGAAGACCCTGGACGGACTCGCCGTCATCGGCGAGGCGAAACCCACCGTCCGCCGCGACGGGGTCGCCCATGAGGTCTCCGTCTCCGACATCGTCCTGGGCGACCTCGTCGAACTCGGGCCGGGGGACAAGGTGGTGGTCGACGGCGAGGTGGCCGAGGCCGACAGCCTGGAGGTGGACGAGTCGCTGCTCACCGGGGAGGCCGACCCCGTCGTCAAGCACCCCGGCGACCTGGTGATGTCCGGCAGCTTCGTCGTCGCCGGCGGCGGGGCCTTCACCGCGACCAAGGTCGGCCGGGAGGCCTACGCCGCGCGACTCGCCGAGGAGGCGACCCGCTTCACGCTCGTCAGCTCCGAACTGCGCAACGGAATCAGCCGGATCCTCAAGTACGTCACGTGGATGATGGTCCCCACCGCGATCGGCCTGATCGTCAGCCAGCTCGTCCTGGAGGGCAACGACTGGCGCGAGGCGGTCCGCCGCATGGTCGGCGGCATCGTGCCGATGGTGCCCGAGGGGCTGGTCCTGCTGACCTCGGTGGCCTTCGCGATCGGCGTCATCCGGCTGGGCCGCAGGCAGTGCCTCGTCCAGGAGCTGCCCGCGATCGAGGGCCTGGCCCGGGTGGACGTGGTGTGCCTGGACAAGACCGGCACCCTCACCGAGGGCACGATGGACGTCGCCGAACTACGGATGCTGGACGGCCCGGCCGAGCCCTACGTGCGGCAGGTGCTCGGCGCGGTCAGCTCCGCCGATCCCCGCCCCAACCCCACGCTGACCGCCGTCGCCGCGGCCTTCCCCGCCCCCGGCGACGGCTGGCACGTCACAAAGGCGCTGCCCTTCTCCTCCGCCCGCAAATACAGCGGCGCGGCGTTCACCGAACCGGGCGGGGAACGCAGCGCCTGGCTGCTCGGCGCCCCCGATGTGCTGCTCGCCCCCGGCGACCCTGCGCTGGGCGAGGTCGACGACCTCAACGCCCACGGCCTGCGGGTGCTGCTGCTCGCCCGGACCGGCGCGGACCTCGACGACCCGGCGGCGGACGCCTCGGCCGTCCCGGCCGCACTGGTCGTCCTGGAGCAGCGGCTGCGCCCCGACGCCGCCGCCACCCTGCGCTACTTCGCCGAGCAGGACGTCCAGGCCAAGGTCATCTCCGGCGACAACGCGGTCTCCGTCGGCGCGGTCGCCCGGAAGCTGGGGCTGCCCGGCGCCGAGCGGACGGTCGACGCCCGCGAGCTGCCCGCCGAACGCGGCCCCATGGCGGCCGAGATCGGCCGGGGCGCGGTCTTCGGCCGGGTCACCCCGCGGCAGAAGCGGGAGATGGTGGGCGCGCTGCAGTCCGGCGGCCACACCGTGGCGATGACCGGGGACGGCGTCAACGACGTCCTCGCCCTCAAGGACGCGGACATCGGCGTTGCCATGGGGTCCGGCTCGGAGGCGACGCGGGCGGTCGCCCAGATCGTGCTGCTCGACAACAGCTTCTCGACCCTCCCGTCGGTCGTGGCCGAGGGCCGCCGCGTCATCGGCAACATCACGCGCGTCGCGACCCTCTTCCTCACCAAGACCGTCTACTCGGTCCTGCTCGCCCTGCTGGTGATCATCTGGCACGCGCCCTACCCGTTCCTCCCCCGGCACCTGACGCTGCTGTCCACGCTGACCATCGGCGTCCCCGCCTTCTTCCTCGCCCTGGCCCCCAACACCGAGCGGGCCAGGCCGCACTTCGTGCGCCGGGTCATGCGCTACTCGCTGCCCGCCGGGGTGATCGCGGGCGTCGCCACCTTTGTGACGTACATGCTCGCCCGGCACCATTACCGCGGCGACGGCGCGCTGGAGGCCGAGACCAGTGCCGCGACGCTGACCCTCTTCCTCATAGCGACCTGGGTGCTGGCGCTGGTGGCACGCCCCTACACCTGGTGGCGGATCGGCCTGGTCCTCGCCATGGGCGCCGGTTTCCTCGTCGTGCTGGTCACCCCCTGGCTGCAGGAGTTCTTCGCCCTCCGCCTGGTCGGCACGCGGGGCCCCTGGACGGCCGTCGCCGTGGCGGCGGCCGCCGCCTTCCTGCTGGAGCTGGTCTGGCGCCGCGTCGGCCGCGTGGACGACGACACCGCCGCGCCGGAGCGGGAGGGCGCGCCAGGTCCCCGCTGAGGGGGCTCAGTCGAACCAGCGGTCGCGGGCCAGCTCCTCCGTACGGGTCGGGTCCTCCAGCAGCGCCGCCACCTCGAAGCGGCGCTGCCAGGCGCCGGCCGCCCAAGCCAGGCCCGCGGCGACGCCTTCCAGCGTGGCGGCGTGCAGGGTGCCGTCGACCCACCGCCAGTCGAGCTCGACGGTGCCGCCGTCGGGGGCCGCGACCAGCAACTCCTCGTGCTCGACATACGACAGGGGGACGCCCGGCAGCAGCTCGCGGACCGTGTCCGCGACGTCGTGCGGTTCCCCCTGCGAGACGACCGGGGCGTCGAACGCCTCACTGAGCCGACGCACCTGGAACAACTCGGCCAGCGCCGCGGCACGGACCGGCGGCACCGGGAGCAGGGGCAGGTCCGCGGCGAGCGGCAGCAGGTCCGGCGCGTCCGCGACGAGGGCCTCCCCGGCGTCGACCACGCGCGGCTCACGGCCGTCGACGACGGCTCGCAGCTCGTCGGGGAGGGTCACCTGCTCGGGGTCGACGGTGGCCAGCTCGGAGTAGAGCCGGTGCAGCTGGGCCGGGGTGACGGCGGAGTCCGGGTCGGCGAGGCGGGCGAGCAGTTCGGCGGCGCCGCCCGGCTCGACCAGCAGAGCCGGGACGGACGTGCGCACGCCGAGCGCGCGCAGCACCTCGTCGTCGACGGCCCCGGCCTCGGCGTCCTCGTACAGCCCGGCGAGCAGCGGGTCGCCGCCGGCGGCGCGCAGGCCGACCGGGCGGCGGCCGTCGAGGACCGGGTGGTCGCGCAGCCACCACGCGGTGTAGGGCCGCACGGTGCGCGTGGTGCCGTCCGGCAGCAGGACCCGCACCGGCTGGGTGACCGCGTCGCGCAGCGGCGGCACGGAGAGCATCGCCAGAGCCTGCGGCCAGGCGTCGTCGTCGACGAGGTCGAGGTCCCGCACGGCGACGATCTCGGTGGCGACCGGCGGCACGTCGGTGTCCGGCAGCTGGTCCAGGACGTCCTCGCACCAGACGTCGACCGCGTCAAGCAGCCCGGCGTCGTCCGGCTCGGCCCAGTCGCCGTCCCGGGGCTCCAGCTCGTCCGGGTCGAGCACCACGTCGGTGGCCCGCACCAGCGCGAAGGTGGCGAGCACGCCGACCGCGGTCAGCGGCTGCTCGCCCCAGCGGGCCGCCAGGTCCGCGTCGACCAGGCCCAGCTCCCCTTCCCGGACGACCCGCTCGAAGGCGCTGCCCGGCAGCACCAGTTCACCGGCGGGGGCGAGCTCGCCCTCGTCGTCGGTCAGGGCCAGCGCGGCCAGCCACGGCTCGTCGCCCGGGGCGAGGTTCGCGGCCCGGACCAGGCCCAGGACGACCTCGGCCAGCTCCTCCGCGTCCAGCGCGGGGGCGGCATCCGCCCCGACGCCGTCGTACCACGCCTCGTCGGCGTCCAGGGACGCGGCCACGGCGGCCCGCACCTGCGGGGTGGTCAGGACGGCGCGCGGCGTCGCGGGGGTGGCTCCGAGCTTCTCCAGCAGCGGGTGCGCGGCCCGCGGATCGGCCACTTTCAGGCCCAGCCGGCCCAGCTCCGACGCGGTGGGCAGTGCGGTGCCGGCCGGGACGGCCTCGTCGGCGTAGACGCTGTCCATCTCGGGCAGCGGCAGCAGCACCTGGCGCGGTCCGACGACCGTACGGCCGTCCGCGAGCGGCACGGGGAGCCCGCTCAGCCGGTCCGGGTCGGTGCCGGCCAGAGAGTCGTAGAGTCGGCGCCACCAGGCCGCGGGCCGCTCCACCCCGGCCAGCCGGTCGATCGCGTCGCCCAGCGGCAACCGGGCGACCCCGAGGGCCCGCAGCTCGGGACGGCGCTCCAGCCCTGGCGGCAGCAGCGTCGGGAAGACCTCCGCCAGCACCCGGACGGTCTCCGCGCCGGCGCCCTCCACGACCTCGGCCTCCACCGGGCGCAGCGCGGGCGGGAGGTCGTCCCCCTCGTCGGTTCCGGACACGTCGGCGGCGCGCGGCAGGAAGGCGGTGCGCGGCAGTTGCTCCAGCACGTGGCGGCGCAGTTCGGCGTCGAGTTCGCCCTTGCCCAGCGGGCCGGGCACCAGGTCCACGATGCCCGCGGCGACCGGCCGCCAGTCCGCCAGCAGCCGTACGTACAACTCGGCGGCCCGCGCGACCAGGAAGCCGGTGAGGGCGCCGGGCGCGGCGTGGCGCCGGCTCGGGTCCAGCGGCAGCGAGGCGATGAGCAGGGCGGGCAGCCCCAGCGGTTCGTCGGTAGGCGTCGGGGCGTGCACGAAGGGCGCGGTCCGCGGCCGCTCGGGCGCGCCGTCCCGGCCCACCGGCACGGCCCAGGTCACCGACCACACCGGACGCAGCCGCTCCTCGACCGGGCGGTCGGCCAGCAGCGCCGCCTCCAGCGCGCCGGCCTCGCTCACGGTGCGCCAGCGGGTCGTCCCGCCGGCGCTGTCCACGACGACGGTCAGCCCGTCCTCCTGACCCCGGGTCAAGGTCCGCACGCCCTCCGGCGTCTCCACGACCACCTCGGCGAGGCCCGGAAGGGACAGCAGCAGCGCGTCGTCGATCCCGGCGAGCAGGCGCGCCGCGAGGTCCGCGGCGGCGCCGTCGCGCAGCGGCAGCACGACGCACGTGTCGTAGCCCTCCGGAGCGGTTCCCTCGGCGGGCAGCGGCAGCCGCAGCAGCGGTACGTGGCCGTCCCTTCGGCGCAGTTCGTCGGCGAGCCCGGCAGACCCCGCCCCGGTCTCCCGCGCCAGGTCCCGGGCCTCCGCCAGCGACCAGCGCACGCCGCCGCTGCGGCTGAGGATCGCGGGCTCGTCGCTGACCGCGAGCACGGCGGAGAAGCCGACGCCGAAGCGGCCGACGGACAGGTCGCCGTCCTCGCGCTTGGCGCTGGCCCGCAGCGTCGACAACGACTCCACGCCCACGGCGTCCAGGTGGGCCCCGGTGTTCGCGGCGGCGAGCACCCCCTCGCGCAGGGTCAGCCGCAGCCGGCCTGCCACCCCGGCACGGGCCGCCGCGTCGGCGGCGTTCTGGGCCAGTTCGACGACGAGTCGGTCGCGGTAGCCGCCGAGCGCGAGGTCCTCCTCCGCGTTGGCGTCCTCCCGGAACCGGGCGGGCGACGCGGCCCACGCGTCCAGCACGGCCCGCCGCAGCCGTGCGGTCCCGAACGGATCTGCGCCCCGGTCCATCGCGGTCCCGCTCACGTCGTCTTCTCCTCACGCGTACTCGCATGCCCTGTGCGGGTCGACGCTACAGCGTGCGCGGCCACGGCCGCCCGGCGTGCCCGCGGGGGCCGGGCGGCCCATGCGGGTGTGGTGCCCGCACGCAGCAGCACCGAGCGCACAGCGGCCCGGGCCCGCGGTGCCGTCCGGCCGCGACCCCGGGGCCACCCGCAGCGCCGCCACCGGCCCGGCGAAGCCGCGAGCAGGCCGGAGGCCCCGCGGCACCAACCCGCACCGCCACCGCTGTACCGGCCCGGGCCGGTGTAGGCGACAGCCCCCGTCACAAGGCGATGCCCTCACAGACGGCCGGGCGGCGCGCCGACCTGGCCGCCCCACCCGGCGGCACAGACCAGCCGCATGAGGGCACCCGCGCTCACCAGCCCGCAGCCTCGCCGCCCCCCACCCGCCCAAGCGTCAACGGTGCCCAACCCGGACGGCCCGGCCTCGACGACGCCTTGGAGATCCGCAGGGCCCGCGCTCCTGGGCGGCCCCACCCCTCCCGCAAGCCCCGCCACTCCGCCCGGCAAGACCGCCGACAGCGGCGCGGTCCCGGGCCCCGAAGTCGCCGCCGAGCGGCAGGCGGGCTCGCCGGACGCGCCGCGGGCGACCGGCCGCTGCCGCAGGTGCGCCCCCGCGCGCACGTCACGGCGGGCGTGGAAGGGCAGGGCTGGACGGCACGAACCCCGGTGGGCGGTCGCCTTCGGCGGTGCCGGCCACGGCCGGCTCATAGAAGTGCCGCCCAGCGGGCACCGGCTCGGGCACACATCCTGGGCGCCCGCAGCGCCGACCCGGCCCGGCGGAGCCGTGAGCGGTCCAGTGCCCAGCGCCCCCCGGGCCTCAGCCCGCACCATCAGTGCCCAGCGCGCCCCGCTCGGACACAGCACCCCCGGGCATCAGCCCGCACCCCCAGGGCATCAGCCCGCACCACCAGTGCTCAGCACCCCCCGCTCGGACACAGCACCCCCGGGCATCAGCCCGCACCACCAGTGCCCAGCGCCCCCCGCTCGGACACAGCACCCCCGGGCATCAGCCCGCACCACCAGTGCCCAGCGCCCCCCGCTCGGACACAACACCCGCGGGCATCAGCCCGCACGCGCACCGGCCCGCGGCCCGGCGGCGCCACCCGGCACCCGCCGGAGCCGCCCGCCGGCGGAGCCGTCAGCTGTGGCCGAGTTCCTCGGCGGGGGTCGTGTCCTCGACGGAGCCCTGCCGGTCCGGGTGCAGGCGCAGCGGCTCCACCGCGGTCTCGTCGAGGACCGGCGGCGCCGGGCGGGGAGGCTTGGGCATCACGGCGGCCTCGGAGTGGGCGCCGCACCCGTACGCGAGGGAGACGACGCGCCCGTCCGCCGGGGAGAACTCGTTCGCGCAGATGCCGAAGGCCTGCCGCAGCGAGCCCGCGATAGGGACGAGGAAGCCGCAGGAGACGCACTGGGCGGGGGCGGCCTGGGCCATGGGGGCCTTCGCGCCGTACTCGTCCTCCCATCGGTCCGCGGCGACGTGCAGCCCGTAACGGGACAGCACGCGCGGCCGGGCCATGCCGATCTCCTCCGCGACGGCCGCGATCGAGCCGACCGCCGGCGCCATCGGCAGGGCCGCGGGCGGACCTCCGGAGACGTCGGCGTCCTCGGCCTCGACGAGGTCGGCCATCTCGTGCGAGACCGGCGAGTTCGGCGGCGGCGCGTCCTCCCCGGAGAAGCCGGGCTCCAGGCGCAGGTCCTCCGCCTCGGTGGGCAGCAGATCGCCGGGGCCGAGGTCACCGGGGCGCAGACGCTCGCTCCACGGCACCCATTCGGGCGCGAGGACGGCGTCCGGCCCGGGCACCAGGACCGTCTCGTCCAGGGTGACCGCCTTGGCACGGGAGGCGCGGGTGAGCGTGACCGCCCAGCGCCAGCCGCGGTAGGCGGCCTCGCGGCAGGCGAACAGATGCGTCACCACCCTGTCACCCTCGGCGACCGTGCCGAGGTGCTCGCCGACCGCTTTCTCGCCGAAGGCCTCGACGGCGGCTTCGAGGGCGAGGTCGACCGCCTCGGCGCACAGGCGGTCAGGGGTACGGCTTCGCATCGCAGCACTCACAAGAATCGATTCTCTCCTACGCCGTCTTATGCGTGCGCCGCCGAGGGTCGGGCGGGCGGTGGCGGAGCGGACCGGGGGACCGCTTCAAACGCTGCCTGCCCGTACGTCCACGGGCGCACCTGATGACTCCATTCTGCGCGATCGCACGCTATCGGTGCGCGCCCCGTTCGGAAAGCCGCCCGGTAGGGCAGACTGGCGTGCGTGGCACGCACAGTGACGTCCGGCCCAGGACCGGTTCGCAGGGCGGGGAGCGCCGTCGCGCGTGCCACGCGGCGTTCGTCGTCCGCCGTGGTGCGCCGCGTCCGGCGCCACACGCACGCGGACGGGGCGGGCGAGTCGGGGCTCGCGAAGCTGATCGAGCTGCACGCGGTGAACTCGGCCGGCGACATGCTGATCACCGTCGCGCTCGCCAGCACGATCTTCTTCTCCGTGCCGACCGGTGAGGCGCGCGGCCGGGTGGCGCTCTACCTGCTCGTCACGATGGCCCCGTTCGCGCTGCTGGCCCCGGTGGTCGGGCCGCTGCTGGACCGGATCCCGCACGGGCGGCGCGCCGCGATGGCGATGTCGATGCTGGCCCGCGCGATCCTGGCCTGGACGATGGCAGGAGTGGTGGCGACCGCCGGACTGGAGCTGTACCCGGCCGCCCTGGGCGTGCTCGTGGCCTCGAAGGCGTACGGCGTGGTGCGCAGCGCCGTGGTGCCGCGGCTGCTGCCGGAGCGCACCACCCTGGTGAAGGCGAACTCGCGGGTGAGCCTGACGGGTCTGCTGGCCACGGCCGTGGCCGCGCCGGTCGGCGCACTGCTGCATCTGATCGGGCCGGGCGTGCCGTTGTACGGGGCGTTCGCCGTCTTCGTCTGCGGGACACTGCTCTCCTTCTCCCTCCCGCACAGGGTGGACTCCGCCAAGGGCGAAGCACGCGCGGAGCTGAGCGCGGGCGAGGACGCCGGGCCCGACCGCCCGGACCGCCGGTGGCAGGAGAAGCGGCCGGGACTGCGGAGCGTCGGAGGCCCGGTGCTGCACGCCCTGCAGGCCAACGCCTCGCTGCGGGCGCTGTCCGGGTTCCTGACGCTCTTCCTCGCGTTCCTGCTGCGCGAGCATCCGGTGGGCGGCCTCTCGGGGCCCGTCGCGCTGGGCGCGGTCGCCGTGGCGGCCGGCGGCGGCAACGCCTTCGGCACCGCGCTGGGCTCCTGGCTGCGCGCCCGCGGACCGGAGCGGATCATCATCGTCGCGCTGGCCGCCGCCCTGGCGGCGACCTGCGTGGCGGCGTCCTGGTACGGGGTGCTGACCATCGCCCTCGTCGCGGCCGCGGCGGGCATCGCGCAGGCACTGGGCAAGCTCTCGCTGGACGCCCTGATCCAGCGCGACGTCCCGGAGGAGGTGCGCACCTCGGCGTTCGCCCGCTCGGAGACCGCCCTCCAGCTGGCGTGGGTGTCGGGCGGCGCCATCGGCATCCTCCTGCCCCTCCACGGCACGCTCGGGATGGCGGTGGGCGCGGCCCTGGTGGCGCTCGGCGTCGTCTTCTCGGTCCGCGGGCTGCTGCGCGGCTCCCGGGGGACGGCGGCACGTCCGCGCACGGTGTGAGCCCGGCCCCGGCCCCGGCCCGACCTCGGCATCGCGCGGAAGGCGGCAGCCGGGGGACACGAGCGGGCCCCCCGGCGTAGCGGGAGCACGACCGCCCGGTAGCCTCACCCTCATGAGCAATCGCCGCCGTGCCGCCGCCCTCGGTGCTGTGTCCCTCGGGCTGATCGCCCTCTCCGCCTGCGAGAAGCCGACCCCCCTGGCGACCGTCACCGTCGGCGACAGGACCGTGACCACCGAGGCCACCGCCAAGTGCTACCTCGACGGGAAGAAGCTGTCGGAGAAGGACTTCATCGACTGCCTGCAGGGCAAGCCCGAGAAGACCATCACGGTCCGGCCCGGCGACAAGGTGCGGATCGGCGTCGACCCCGCGATCGCCGAGAAGGGCTGGGTCGTGGCCACAGGCACCGCCGGCAAGTCGGGGCTGCTGAAGGACACCACCTACCGCTCCCTCGACGCCGACACCCTGCTCGCCGACCCGCAGACCGGCGCCCCGGCCGGCGAGGTCACGCTCAACGTCATCGAGACCGGCGGCGGCCAGGACTACCTCGGTGTCTGGCAGTTCAAGCTGGAGACGGCGAGCTGACCCCCCGCCGGCCCCGGACATGACGCCCCGCCTGCTCGTCGTCACCGCCGTCGCGGCGGAACGCGACGCGGTCGTCCGCGGTCTCGGCGGCACGGCCACCGAGCGGCCCGTGCCCGGTGGCCGCGTCCTGCTGCGCACCGCGCTCGCGGACGTGCTGGCCGCCGGGGTCGGGCCCGCGGCAGCCGCCGCCGGCACGGCGGCGGCGCTCGCCGCGGCCGAGTACGCCCTCGTCGTCTCGGCCGGGATCGCCGGCGGCTTCCCGCCCGGCGCGCCGGTCGGCGCGACCGTCGTCGCCGACGCCCTCGTCGCCGCCGATCTGGGCGCCGAGGGCCCGGAGGGCTTCCTCCCGGTCGCCGCACTGGGCTTCGGCACCTCCGAGCACCGTCCGCCCGAAGCGCTGTCGCGCCGGGTCGCCGAGGTGCTCGGCGCGGCGTACGGGCCGGTCCTGACGGTGTCGACGGCGACCGGTACGGCGGCCCGGGCGGCAGAACTGACGCGCCGTCACCCAGGCGCGGTGGCCGAGGCCATGGAGGGCTTCGGCGTCGCGGAGGCCGCCGCGGCACACAAGCTGCCCGTTCTGGAGCTCCGCACGGTGTCCAACCCCGTGGGCCCGCGCGACCGGGCGGCCTGGAGGATCGGCGAGGCGCTCGAGGCGCTCGCCGACGCCTTCGCCCGGCTGGGGAAGGAACCGGCCGTACTCGGCGTTGGGGAACGGACATGAGCCAAGAGCGCGCGCTGCGGATCGCCTACTCCCCGTGTCCCAACGACACCTTCGTCTTCCACGCCTGGGCGCACGGCCTGGTCCCGGGCGCGCCACCGATCGACGTGACGTTCGCCGACATCGACATCACCAACGGCATGGCCGAGCGCGGCGAGTTCGAGATCCTGAAGGTCTCGTACGCGGTGCTGCCCTATGTGCTCGACGAGTACGCGCTGCTGCCCTGCGGCGGCGCGCTGGGCCGTGGCTGCGGTCCGCTCGTGCTGACCAGGGACGAGGGCACGGGCAGGGGCGCCGACCTGAGCGGGCGCACGGTGGCGGTGCCGAGCGAGCGCTCGACGGCGTATCTGCTCTTCAGGCTGTGGGCGGCCGCCGAAGTGCCGGGCGGTGTCGGGCAGATCGTCGTCCTGCCGTTCCACGAGATCATGCCTGCGGTGCGGGACGGCCGGGTCGACGCGGGACTCGTCATCCACGAGGCGCGCTTCACCTACCAGGACTACGGCCTGCACAAGCTCGCCGACATGGGCGAGCACTGGGAGCGGACGACCGGCCTGCCCATCCCGCTCGGCGCGATCATCGCCAAGCGCTCCCTCGGCGAGGAGCGGCTGCGCGAACTGGCGGACGCCGCCCGCGCATCCGTCCGGATGGCCTGGGACGAGCCGGAGGCCTCACGCGGCTACGTCATGGAGCACGCGCAGGAGATGGACCCGAAGGTGGCGGACCAGCACATCGGGCTGTACGTCAACGAGTTCACCGCGGCGCTCGGCGAGGAGGGCTACGCGGCGGTCCGCGGCCTGCTCACCCGGGCCGCGGCCGAGGGGCTGGTACCGCCCCTCGGTCCGCACGCGCTCGAGGTGTGAGCCCGCACCCGGGCAGGGCTCAGACGTCCAGCTGGTCGGCGACGACGCGCAGGACGGAGGCGATCTTGTGGCCGTGGGCCTTGTCCGGGTAACGACCGCGCTGCAGCGAGCGGGCGACGTCCTCCAGCAGCGTGGTGAGGTCCTGCACGATGGGCAGCAGCTCGTCGGGCTTGCGCCGCTGCGCGGCCGCCACGGAGGGCGCCGGCTCCAGCAGGGTCACCGAGAGGGCCTGGTCGCCGCGTTGCCCGGCGACCACCCCGAACTCGACGCGCTGCCCGGGCTTCAGTGTGGCCACGCCGTCCGGCAGGACGGAGGAGTGGACGAAGACGTCGCCGCCGTCGTCGCGGGAGAGGAAGCCGAAGCCCTTCTCGCTGTTGAACCACTTGACCTTGCCGGTAGGCACCGTCCGACCTCGTCCTCGCTGTAGACACGAAAAAGCTCTTGGATAGCAAGACAGCGGGTCCTCTGGCAGACCCGCCGTCCATAAGGCTAATGGCCCAGGGGCGTGTGACAAGACTTTGCGGAGCTGCCGCTCCCGGCCGTCATCCGGCCGGTGCGCTGCGACTTCCCCGGCGATCTACCCTGGTCGGGTGACCAACGAAACCCGGAAACCCGGCGATCTCCTCGTACGCGTCGGCGCCGCCGTCTTCGTCGTCGGCGCCCTCGGCACCCTGGCCACCGTGGCCCCGCTCTTCCTGGGGTCCGACCCGCTGCCGACCGCCGCCTACCTGGTGTCGATGCTCATGGGCGTCGGCTTCGCGCTGGGCCTGGCCGGGCTGCTGCGCTCCGCGCGGGCACAGAGCCGTCAGGCGACGGCGTCCGGTCCCGGGAGGTAGGCGGCGAACCAGGCGGGGAACTCCGTCAGGTCGGTGAGCACGACGTCCGCGCCGGCGGCGCGCAGCTCGTCCGCCGCGACCGGTCCCGTGGCCACCGCCACGGACAGCGCCCCGGCAGTCCGGGCTCCGACGACGTCCCCCACGTGGTCCCCGACGTAGACCGCCGCCCCGTACTCGGTCAGCGCCTCCGCCTTCGCCTCGGCCCACAGCCAGCCGCGCACCTCGTCGGCCTCGATGCCCAGGTGCGTGAGGTGCAGCTTGGCGTTCGGCTCGTGCTTCGCGGTGACGACGACGACCCGGCCGCCCGCGGCATGCACGGCGGCGACGGCCTCGCGCGCGCCGGGCATGGCCGGGGTGGGGGCGACGGCGAACTCGGGGTAGAGCTCGCGGTAGCGGTCGGCGACCGCGGGGACGTCCTCCGCCGGGAACCAGTGCGCCAGCTCCCAGTCGAGCGGCGGCCCGAGGCGGGTCACGGCGAGCGCGGCGTCGATGAAGACGCCGGTCTCCGCCGCGAGGCGCTCGTACACGGCCCTGATGCCGGGCCGTGAGTCGATCAGGGTCATGTCGAGGTCGAACCCGACCGTGATCGGGGACGTCTGCGGGGAAACGGGCATGGCAGCCACCCTAACGAGGGGACCGGCCGGCCCTGCCGCCCCACCAGAGCAGGAAGGCGGCGGAGGCGACCGCCGCGATCCGCACGACGACGGGCAGCGCGTCCGCGAGCGCGGTGGCCACGCCCCCCTCGGGGATCGGCTCGCCCCACCGCCCGGCGAAGCGGCCCCAGACCCAGACCAGCGCGCCCCCCGCCGTCAGCCCCGGCAGGCCGAGCGCGGCGAACCGGGACGCGCGGCGGGACAGGCGGCGTGAGCCGTACGCCACGGCCCAGCCGGCGAGGAGGGCGATCCAGGAGCCGAGGGCGGCGCCGGCGAGCAGCAGGAGCGCGGCGGCGGTCTCCAGGAAACCGGCTCGCCACCGCCGCCGCCTCGCGCGGCGCTCGGCGGGGGCGGTGTCCTGCTCGGCGTCCGGCGCGGAGTCGGGATCGGAGCCGGGCTCCGGTTCCTTCTGCCCGGCGAAGCGGGCGGCGGCCGCCGCCTCCTCCTCGGGAACCTGCGGGATGAGCAGGCCGCCGGTCATGCCGGGGAGCCCGTCGAGTTCGTCGCCGGGGACGGGCCTGCGCGGCGGGGCGGCGGACGGGGGCGGCGTGCGCTGCTCGGGCAGCCGCCACCACTGCGGCTCCGGGGGCACGGGTGCCTGCGGCGCCTGCGGGGGCGGCGCCTGGGCGGCGCGGGGCGCGGGGACGGCGGCGGCATCCTGCACCACCGTGTCGGGCGCGCCCATCCGTCCCAGGATCCGCCGCACCACGGCCGGGTTGTCACTGCCGCGCCGCTGCCGGTCTATGTCCTCGCGCAGCTGTGCCACGAGGTCCCGCCGGCGGTCCGCCGGCAGGGACGTCTGCGCCAGGTCCCCCACCTTGCTGAGGTAGTCCAGTACCAGCCGGTCGCTCTCCTCCGCACCCATGCGCCGACGCTATCGCCCTCCGGGCCGGCCGTGGGGTGGGGTCGGGTGCACGTCACCCCCGGCCCGGCGCCCCCGGCGCACACGACGCCGCAGGGGCGCGGGAAGGGCGCACGGAGCGGGCGGGGAGGCCGCGCTGGGTGGGGTCCGCCCATGGGACAGGCGCCGCGCCTGCGCACCGTCCGCAGCTCACCCTGCGGGCTCGCGGCGCACACGCCGGGGGAGAACCGGGGCCCGGGCCCGCCGTGGGCGGGGGCGGGCCGGGCTAATGTGGGGGAGATGAGCACTGACGGCCCCGCGGCGGCGCCGCGCACGCTCGCGGAGGACCTGCGCGCCCGCGGCGACGAAGCGTTGACCGCACTGCTCCGGGCGCGCCCGGACCTGCTGAACCCGGTCCCCAACGACCTCTCGCAGCTGGCGACCCGGGCCGGCACCCGGGCTTCCGTCGTCCGCGCCCTCGAACGCCTGGACCGGTTCACCCATCAGACCGCCGAGGCGCTCGCCGTGGCGCCGGACGGCGCGCCCTACGAGGCGCTCGCCGCTCTGATGGGCCCGGAGGCGGCGGAGGCGCTGCCCGGCGCCGTGGCGACGCTGCGGACCCAGGCGCTGCTGTGGGGCTGCGAGGAGCGGCTGCGCCTGGTGCGCACCGCGCGGGACCTTCTGGCCCCGACCGCGGGAAGCCCCTCGCCGACCGGCCTGGGGCCGACGGTGGCGGAGGCGACGTCCGGCATGTCGCCGACGCGGTTGCAGCAGGTCCTCGCGGGGGCCGGGCTGCCGCCGACGCATGACCCGGTGAGCGCGGTGGAGGCGTTGACCTCGCTCTTCGTCGACCGGGCGCGTATGGCGGCGCTGCTCGACGGGGCGCCCCCGGAGGCGGGGGCGGTGCTGCGCAAACTGATGTGGGGTCCGCCGTACGGGGAGGTGGCGGACGTGTCGTCGCCGCCGCCCCCGGTGACCTGGCTGCTGGAGCGGGGGCTGCTGCTGCCGGCCGGGGCGCGCAACGTCGTCCTCCCCCGCGAGGTGGCCCTGCATCTGCGCGAGGGCAGGGCGCACCGGTCCGTCGAGCCGGCGGCGCCCGCGGTGGAGGCGAAGGAACACGATCCACAGGCTGTGGACAGGACCGCCGCGGGCCAGGCCTTCACGGCCGTCCGCACGGTCGAGGAGCTGCTGAAGCAATGGGAGACCGGCGGCCCGCAGGTACTGCGCGCCGGCGGGCTGAGCGTGCGGGATCTGAAGCGGGTGGCCACGGCGCTGGACGTGCCGGAGCCGCTGGCCGCGTTCTGGCTGGAGCTGGCGTACGCCGCGGGCCTGGTCGCAGCGGACGGAGAGGTGGACGAGGCGTACGCGCCCACCCCTGCCGCCGACGCGTGGCTGGCGCTGCCCGCCGAGGACCGGTGGGCGGAGCTCGCGACGGCGTGGCTGGCCGCCACCCGGGTGCCCGGCGTCGTCGGCACGCGGGACGCGAAGGGCCGCGCGCTGGCCGCCCTCGGCCCGGACCTGGACCGATCGCTCGCGCCCGAGGTGCGCCGGCGGACGCTGGAGCTGCTGGCCGCGCTCCCCGATGGCGCCTCGGCGGACGGGGACGCGCTGCTGGCCCGGCTGCGCTGGGAGCGCCCGCTGCGGGGCGGCGCCGCGCTGGACCCGTTCCGGGCCGACCTGGTGCGCTGGACGGTGTCGGAGGCCGAGCTGCTGGGCATCACCGGCCGCGGCGCGTTGTCGGCGCACGGTCGTGCGCTGCTGCACCGCTCCGGGGACGCGGCGGCGGCGCTGCTCGGGCCGCTGCTGCCGGAGCCGCTGGATCATGTGCTGCTCCAGGCGGATCTGACGGCGGTCGCGCCGGGCCCCCTGCAGCCGCATCTGGCCGAGACCCTGCACGTGCTGGCGGACGTGGAGTCCAAGGGCGGCGCGACGGTCTTCCGCTTCACCCCGGAGTCGGTGCGCCGGGCGCTGGACGCCGGACGTACCGCCGCCGACCTGCACGCCTTCCTCGCGGCGCATTCCCGAACGCCCGTGCCGCAGCCGCTGAGCTATCTCGTGGACGACGTCGCCCGCCGGCACGGCCGGCTGCGCGTCGGTGCTGCCTCGGCGTATGTGCGCTGCGACGACGACGCCCTGCTGAGCGAGCTGCTGGCCGACCGCCGGGCGGCCGGCCTGGGGCTGCGCCGGCTGGCGCCGACGGTGCTGGCCGCCCAGAGCGATCCGGCGACGCTGCTGGAGCGGCTGCGCGCGCTGGGCCACGCGCCGGCCGCGGAGTCCGCCGAGGGCGATGTGCTGATCACCCGGGCGGATGCCCGGCGCACCCCGCCGCGCAGCGCACCGGTGCCCGTGGTGGACGGTCCTCCGGCCCCGGACGCGACGCTTCTCGGGGCGGCCGTGAAGGCGATCCGGGCCGGCGACCGGGCCTCGACCGCGGTCCGCCGGGAGCACGCGGGCCGGCCTGCCGTCGACGGCCACGGCCACGGGCGGCTGCCCCGTACGGCCGCGGCCGAGACGCTGGCGACGATGCAGGCGGCGGTGCTGACCGGCGAGTCGGTGTGGATCGGCTACGTCAACGCGGAGGGCGCGGCGAGCCAGCGCGTGATCGGCCCGATGCGGGTGGAGGGCGGCTTCGTCACCGCGTACGACCACACCGCCGACGAGGTGCGCACCTTCGCGCTGCACCGGATAACCGGTGTCGCCGAGCTGGCCGACGACCCGGCCTGACCCCCGTAGACCGACCGACCGAGCCCGGCCGCGGGATCGATCCGGGGGACCGGGGCGTTTGCCTCCGGGGATGGGGGACCATGGATAGTTCAACCCCGGCCCCTGCCCCGGTCCCGGCCCGCCCCTTCGCGGAGGTTTGTGTGTCCTGCCTGATCGTCCAGAGCGACAAGACCCTGCTCCTGGAGGTCGATCACGAGCTCGCCGAAGCGTGCCGGCGTGCCATCGCCCCCTTCGCGGAACTCGAGCGCGCGCCCGAGCACATCCACACCTACCGGATCACGCCGCTGGGGCTGTGGAACGCCCGCGCCGCCGGGCACGACGCGGAGCAGGTCGTGGACGCGCTCGTGCAGTACTCCCGCTACCCGGTGCCGCACGCACTGCTGGTGGACGTCGCCGAGACGATGGCCCGCTACGGGCGGCTGACGCTGAGCAAGCACCCGGCGCACGGCCTTGTGCTGACCAGCACGGACCGCCCCGTGCTGGAGGAGGTGCTCCGCTCGAAGAAGATCGCGCCGCTGGTGGGCGCCCGGCTCGACCCGGACACGGTGGTCGTCCACCCCTCCGAGCGCGGCCAGATCAAGCAGGTGCTGCTGAAGCTGGGCTGGCCGGCCGAGGACCTGGCCGGCTACGTGGACGGCGAGGCGCACCCGATCGAGCTGGACCAGAACGGCTGGAAGCTCCGCCCCTACCAGGAGCAGGCGGTGGAAGGCTTCTGGCACGGCGGCTCCGGCGTGGTGGTGCTGCCCTGCGGCGCCGGCAAGACGCTGGTGGGCGCGGGTGCGATGGCGCAGGCGAAGGCGACGACCCTGATCCTGGTGACGAACACGGTCTCCGCCCGGCAGTGGAAGCACGAGCTGGTGAAGCGGACCTCGCTGACCGAGGACGAGATCGGCGAGTACAGCGGCACCCGCAAGGAGATCCGCCCGGTCACCATCGCCACCTACCAGGTGCTGACGACCAAGCGGAAGGGCGTCTACTCGCACCTGGAGCTCTTCGACTCCCGCGACTGGGGTCTGATCGTCTACGACGAGGTGCACCTGCTGCCGGCGCCGGTCTTCAAGTTCACCGCGGACCTCCAGGCCCGCCGCCGGCTCGGCCTGACGGCGACGCTGGTGCGCGAGGACGGCCGCGAGTCGGACGTCTTCTCGCTGATCGGCCCCAAGCGCTTCGACGCGCCGTGGAAGGAGATCGAGGCGCAGGGCTACATCGCGCCCGCCGACTGCGTGGAGGTGCGGGTCAATCTGACGGACTCCGAGCGGCTGGCGTACGCGACCGCCGAGCCGGAGGAGAAGTACCGGTACTGCGCGACGACGGAGAGCAAGCGCAGGGTCACCGAGGCGCTGGTGGCCAAGCACCGCGGGGAGCAGACGCTGGTGATCGGCCAGTACATCGACCAGCTCGACGAGCTGGGCGAGCACCTGGACGCGCCGGTGATCAAGGGCGAGACGACGAACGCACAGCGCGAGAAGCTCTTCGACGCCTTCCGGCAGGGCGAGATCTCGGTGCTCGTGGTCTCCAAGGTGGCCAACTTCTCGATCGACCTGCCGGAGGCGACGGTCGCCATCCAGGTCTCGGGCACGTTCGGTTCGCGGCAGGAGGAGGCCCAGCGCCTGGGCCGGGTGCTGCGCCCCAAGGCGGACGGCCACGAGGCCCGCTTCTACTCCGTGGTCGCCCGCGACACCATCGACCAGGACTTCGCCGCACACCGGCAGCGGTTCCTGGCCGAGCAGGGGTACGCGTACCGCATCGTCGACGCGGACGAGCTGCTCTAGCTCCGGGGCCGTGACGTCAGCTCCGGGGTCGTGACGTCGTGCCTTCTGCTCGAGGCGGCGCCGCCGGGCCCCGCTTCCGGTGGTCGCGAACCGGCACCTCGGGAGCCTTTGGACGGCTTCGCCCGAGGCATGGCGTCGCGGCCCTGACTCTCGCTCTGGGCGCCGCGCCCGTCCGGCCGGCCCGCCGCGTCAGTCGCGCGCGGCGGTGCCGTCCTGGCCCAGCACCACGACCCGGAAGGCCGTGGCGACGAACACCCGGACCGCGCGCAGCGCGTCCCCCACAGGGTGGACCGGATGCCGGTGCGTGGCGTCCTCGGCGAGGGCGCTGCTGCCGTGGACAGCGGAGACCATGGGGCGTGCCATGCCCCCAATGTACGCATATGTGATGCTTTGGGCAGAGGTTTGGGCGGCCGGCGCCGGGAAAACCGGTTAGCGCCACGCGTCGCGCAGGCGTAAGATCCTGCGTCTTGCCGCCCGCCCCCCGCAGGGGCGGCGCCGCCGGCCGGACGGAAACCGGTCGGCCCGTGTCGAATCCGTATCAGGACAGCGCCCCGCCCCGTGCCCCCGCGCGCGCCGGTCGGGGGCCGGCTGAGCCATGCCCTACGTGCCGCCGGAGGCAACCCGTGCCAGGGGAACGATCCCTCACCGCCGACAATCCGCTCGACCGCGAACGCGCCCACCTCGCCGCGTCCCGCTCCGCCCTCCGCGCGATGCGCGCCGACGTCGAAGCCCTCGACATCAGGGATGTGACCGCCAACTGGGTGAACGCGGAAGTGCTGCAGTCCGAGATCGACGCCCGCATCAAAGCGCTCGCCGATCTTGCGCACACCCCGCTCTTCTTCGGCCGCCTGGACTACGAGAAGGGCGAGGCCTTCGGCGGGGAGGAGGTGGGCCACCGCTTCTACATCGGCCGCCGCCACGTCCACGACGCGGACGGCGACCCCATGGTCATCGACTGGCGCGCGCCGGTCTCGCAGCCCTTCTACCGGGCCTCCCGCACCGACCCGCAGGACGTCGCGCTGCGCCGCCGCTTCGGCTACACCGGCGGGGAGCTCACCGCCTACGAGGACGAGCACCTCACCGACCCGGCCGAGGCGCAGACCTCCAGCAAGCTGCTCCAGCGCGAGATCGAGCGGCCGCGCGTCGGCCCGATGCGGGACATCGTCGCCACCATCCAGCCCGAGCAGGACGAGATCGTCCGCGCCGAGGTCGGCGGGACGGTCTGCGTGCAGGGCGCGCCCGGCACCGGGAAGACCGCCGTCGGCCTGCACCGGGTGGCGTACCTCCTCTACGCGCACCGCGAGCGGCTCGCCCGTTCGGGCACCCTCGTCGTCGGTCCCAACGCGTCCTTCCTGCACTACATCGAGCAGGTGCTGCCCGCGCTGGGCGAGCTGAGCGTCCAGCAGGCCACGGTCGACGACCTGGTCGCCCACGTCCCGGTCAAGGGCGCCGACTCGGCGGCCGCCGCCGGCGTCAAGGGCGACGCGCGCATGGCCGAGGTGCTGCGGCGGGCGGTCCGCTCCGGCATCCGGATGCCCACCGAGCCGGTGGTCGTGGTGCGCGGCTCGCGCCGCTGGCGCGTCCCGGCGTACGAGGTGGAGGAGCTGGTCCGCGAGCTCATGGCGCGCGACATCCGCTACGGCGCCGCCCGAGAGGCGCTGCCGCAGCGGATCGCGCACGCCGTGCTGGTCCGGATGGAGGCGGCCGGGGAGGCCCCCGACGACCGGGTGCAGGACGCGGTCGCACGCAACGCGGCGGTCAAGGCGGCCGTCAAGGAGCTGTGGCCGCCGGCGGACCCGGCGAAGACGGTGCTGCGACTGCTGTCCGACCCGGAGTTCCTGGCCGCCTGCGCCGAGGGCGTGCTGACCGAGGAGGAGCAGAAGCAGATCCTGTGGGAGAAGCCCGCCCGCTCGGTGGCCTCCGCGAAGTGGTCGGCAGCCGACGCCGTGCTGGTCGACGAGGCCCACGATCTGGTGCACCGCACGGCCTCGCTCGGCCACGTCGTGCTGGACGAGGCGCAGGACCTCTCCCCCATGCAGTACCGGGCGGTGGGCCGCCGCTGCTCCACCGGCTCCGCGACCGTGCTGGGCGACCTCGCCCAGGGCACGACCCCGTGGGCGACCGGGACCTGGGACGAGGCGCTCACGCACCTCGGGAAGCCCGATGCCCGGATCGAGGAGCTGACCCAGGGTTTCCGCGTTCCGCTGGAGGTCATCGCCTACGCGTCCCGGCTGCTGCCGCAGATCGCCCCCGGGCTGAAGGAGGCGACCTCGGTCCGGGAGAACCCCGGCGCCTTCTCGGTGACCGAGGTCCCGGCGGACGGGCTGACCGAGGCCGTGCTGGACGCCTGCCGCCAGGCGCTGGACCGGGAGGGGTCGATCGGCCTGATCGCGGCCGACGCGCGCCTGCCCGTGCTGGCGGAGGCGCTGGCGGCGGCCGGGCTGCCGTATCTGTCTCCCGGCCAGGAGACCACGCCGGAGGTACGGCTCACCCTCGTCCCCGCCTCGCTGGCCAAGGGTCTGGAGTACGACTACGTGGTCCTGGACGAGCCCGTCGCGGTCGTCGACGGCGAGCCCGACGAGCGCACCGGCCTGCGCCGCCTGTACGTCGCGCTCACCCGTGCGGTCTCGGGCCTCGCCGTCCTCCACGCGGCGCCCCTGCCGGAGGCCCTTCGGCTGCCCTGATCCACCGCAGGTCCGCCGGCGACGAGCCCGCTGACCCGGCCCGGAGCGGTGTTGAAGGTCGGCGGGCACTCGCCGGCGTCGGGCACCCCGAGCCGTCCCGCGGTGCCCGCGCCCGCGTGGACGAGGCGGCCGCCGCGGGCCGTGCGCGCGACGATGGCGTCGATTGCGGTGGCGACTGCGGGCAGTTCCGCCGCGACGGCGGCCGGGACGGTGGCGTCCTCGGCGTTCATCAGCGTGGCGATGTCCAGCATCGGGAGCCGGTCGACCTCGGCGAGCTCGGCGCGGAAGCCCTCGGTGGCGAGGCGGTCCAGCTCGCGGCGGAGCTCGGCGTGCGTCATCGCTGGTGGCTTCTTCGCGGGCTGTGGCGTTGGGCGAGGGCCTCGTACGAGGCGGACAGCGCCGGGGCGGCGGTGTCGTAGGTGCGCTGGGCGACGCCGACGAACAGGCAGTCCACCACCAGCAGCTGACTGGTGCGGCTGGCCATGGCGGCGGGGCGCAGTGCGCTCTCCCGGCCGCTGGAGGTGAGCAGCACATGGTCGGCGTAGCGGGTGACGGTGCCGTCCGCCCGGCCGGTCACGGCGATGGTGGTGGCGCCCCGATCGAACGCGGCGCGCAGCGGTTCGACGACGTCGTGGGTGTGCCCGGAGTGCGTGACGGCCACGGCCACGTCGCCCTGACGCAGTTGGACGGCGTTGGTGAGGGTGAGGTGGGGGTCGCCCAGGGCGTGCGCGACCAGGCCGATGCGCAGCAGCTTCTGCACCAGGTCCTGGGCGACCAGACTCGACGCCCCTATTCCGTAGACGTCGATGCGGCGGGCGGCGGCCAGCGCGCCCACCGCCGCCTCCAGTTGGGCCACGTCCAGTTGGGCCGCGGTGTCGGCCAGGCACCGCTGCTCGTCCAGCGCGAGCTTGGCGACCACGTCGGCCGGCGGGTCGTCCACCGCGATTCCGGGGTGACGGCGGGAGGGGCGCCGGCCTCCTCCCGGGCGGCCAGCGCGGCCAGTGCGAGCCGCAGGTCCCGGTAGCCGGGGTAGCCCAGCAGCCGCGCGGTGCGCACCACGGTGGCCTCGCTCGTCCCCGCGCGGGCCGCGAGCGCCGTCACGGTCAGCCGGGAGCAGCCCGCCGGGTCCTCGGCCACGGCCTGCGCGACGGACCGCATCGACCGGGGCATGGAGGGGGCCAGGGTCCTGACTCTGGCGGCCAGCCCCCCGGCGTCGAAGGTTTCCTTCAGTGTCTCGGCCACGGACGAAAGCTATTTTTCGGCTGCTGACGGCGTCAAGAACGCCCGCCCGGCGGGGTGGTCCACAATGGGGCCATGGATCCTGACGCACCCGGTTCCTCCGCCGGCCTGGAGGCGGCCCTGCACGGCGCCCGCGCGCTCGTCCTCGCGGACCTGTCCGCGACGGGCGTGGCCGACGCCGACGTCGTCTCGCTCGTGGAGGACGCCGTCTCCCAGCGCCGCTGGTGGGTGGAGCAGTGGCCCGACGGCGCCGCGTTCGTCGCGGGGCTGGTCGCCCAGGACGTCAAGGACGCCCTGCTGGAACGCATGGGCCGCTGGCCGCTCTGCCCGCGCTGCGCCGACCCCCACGGCCTCGATGTGGAGCCCGAACTCGGCCCCGACCCGCACTGGGTGTGCGAGTCGCTCGGCGAGGCCATCGCCCCCGTCGGCGCCCTGTCCGCCGCCCTCGGCGGTCCGCGCTGAGGTGACCGTCTACATCGACCCGCCGACGTGGCCGGGCCACGGCCGCATGTGGTCCCACCTGGTGAGCGACACCTCCTATGAGGAGCTCCACGCCTTCGCCGCCGCCATAGGCGCGCCGCGCCGGGCCTTCGACGGCGACCACTACGACCTGCCCAGCGAGCGCTACGCCTCGGCCGTCGCCGCGGGCGCCGTCCAGGTCGGCAGCAAGGAACTGCTGCGCCACCTCACCGCGGCGGGTTTGCGCCGTCCCAAGCGCAGGTCCCCCCAAGGTGAGGCCGGCCGGAC
>NZ_JBYIQP010000150.1:0-6395 GCF_057707665.1 Actinacidiphila sp. bgisy167
AACGGACATGACAGCACGCGCCTATGGGAGGCGTGAGAAAAGTCACCGGCGAGAAGCCGGCGGGTCGGCCGCGGGACCGACGCCCGCTGCCGGTGTCGCGGTTGCGCCAGTGGCGCGGGCGCGACAGCCCGTACCTGGCGACGCGTCAGCCGCGTAACTTCACGTGGCGAGCGGCCCGCGAGGGCAACCGGATTTTGGTCCGGCGACGTCCGAATACCGGACACAGTTCACCGATGATCGTGTTACAAGTCCGTTTCGTCGCTGTCTGTCTACAATCCAAATGTCCGAATTGCGGGATTATTTTGGACCGGTTGTGACCAAAACGAGATCGCAAGTGTGTGGTTAGCGGCCCGTCAATGACCGATAGTTGGAGCCGTTGAGCTCGGGTCAATGGGTCCAGGCGCTTATGGGGAGCGTCGACTCACGAGCACAGGTGACCGGTATCACTGCCAGGGGTGTCAGTGAGGCCGGCCCTTTCACGTAGAAACAGTGACTCCTGAGGAGGCAAACCCATGCGCGGTGCCAAGAGCGCCACTTGGGTCGCAGGCGCGATCATCGTCGCCATGGCTGCTACCGCTTGCGGCGGTGGCAAGGACAGCGCCGGCGGCGGCAGCAGCAAGTCGGACGGCATTGTGTCGATGGAGATAGGCGAGCCGCAGAACGGTCTCGTCCCCTCGAACACCTACGAGACCGAGGGTGGCGAGGTCGTCCACGCCCTGTTCGTCGGCCTCACCAAGCTTGACGCCGACAACAAGATCGTCGACGACATGGCGCAGTCCATCGAGACGCCGGACTCCAAGGTCTGGACGATCAAGCTCAAGCCGGGCTACACCTTCCACAACGGTGAGAAGGTGACCGCGCAGTCCTTCATCGACGCCTGGAACTACGGCGCCAACCAGGACAACGCCCAGCAGACCAACGCACTGTTCTCGCACATCGCGGGCTACGCGGACCTGAACCCGGGCGAGGGCAAGAAGCCGAAGACGGACAAGCTGTCCGGCCTGCAGGCCGTCGACGACTCGACCCTGAAGGTCACGCTGACCGCCCCCTTCTCCGCGTTCAAGGCCCAGCTGTCCTTCAACGCCTTCTACCCGCTGCCCAAGGCCTTCTTCAAGGACCCCAAGGGCTTCGGCGAGGCTCCGATCGGCAACGGTCCTTACGAGATGAAGGGCAAGGTCAAGCACAACGAGTCGATCAGCGTCGTCAAGTACGACAAGTTCCCCGAGGCCTCCCAGTACGAGGTCAAGGGCATCAACTTCAAGGTCTACTCGAACGCTGACACCGCCTACCGCGACCTGCAGGGCGGCAGCATCGACATCGACGACAGCATCCCGACCTCGGGTCTGGCGACGTACAAGCAGGACCTGGGCGACCGCGCGATCGACGAGTCGGACTCCGGCGTCGGCTACATCGGCTTCCCGCTGAAGTACAACAAGGCTTTCCAGAACGCCGACCTGCGCAAGGCCATCTCGATGTCGATCGACCGCAAGGCGATCGCCGAGAAGATCTTCCTCGGCTCGCGCATGCCGGCCGACGACTTCATCAGCCCGATCATCCCGGGTTACCGCCAGGGCGCCTGCGGCGACGCCTGCACGCTGAACCCGACCGAGGCCAAGAAGCTCTACCAGCAGAGCGGCGGCCTCCCGAACAACACCCTCGAGATCGGCTACAACGCCGACGGCGACCACAAGGCGTGGATCGAGGCTGTCGCCAACCAGATCCAGACCAACCTGGGCATCAAGGTCACGGCCAAGCCGTTCGAGCAGTTCCAGACCATCCTGAACGACCTGGACGCCAAGAAGTACGGTGGCGCCTTCCGTATGGGTTGGAACATGGACTACCCGAACATGGAGAACTACCTCCGCCCGATCTTCTCCAAGGACGCCATCGCCAACGGCTCCAACTACGCGGGTTACACCAACCCCGAGTTCGAGAAGCTCCTCGCGGCGGGTGACAAGGCGGCCACCGACGCCGACGCGCAAAAGGAATACCAGGCGGCCGACGACATCCTCCTCAAGGAGATGCCGTACATCCCGGTGTACTTCTACAAGCTGAACGCCGGCTACAGCGCCAAGCTGTCCGCCGTGAAGATCGCCGGTGGCAACGTCCTGTGGGACACCGTCAAGCTCGCCTGACGAGCAAGCCCTTGATGTAGCGGGCTGAAACGGGGTGGGGCAGGGGAGACCGAGAGGTGTCCCCTGACCCACCCTGTCCGCGTCCGCGTCCGACCCGCCGCACCCCCTCCCCCAGCCGTCCGGCGGCGGGCGGGTCAGCACCCCCTCTGGAGAACCGATGGGCCGATACGTCGTGCGCCGTGTCTTGCAGGCGATCCCTGTATTGATAGGCGTCACGTTCATCATTTTCTGCCTGGTCTTCGCCCTGCACGGCGACCCGATCCAGGCTTTGGCGGGCGAGAAGCGCGCCGACCCGAACATCGCCGCGATCCTGAGAGATCAGTACCACCTGAACGACCCCCTCATCGGGCAGTACTGGTACTACATCAGCGGTCTGTTCACCGGCGACCTGGGAACCACGTACACCGGCCGCCCGATCTCCGAGATCGTCTCCGAGCGCTTCCCGGTCACGCTGCAACTGGCGGTCACGGCGTTCGTCATCGAGGCCGTCGTCGGCATCCTGGCGGGTGTGCTCACTGCGCTGCGCAAGGGCAAGTTCCTGGACCAGGTGGTCCTGCTCAGCACCCTGCTGCTGATCTCGATCCCGGTGTTCGTGCTCGGCAGCGTGCTGCAGCTCGAGCTCGGCGTGCACCTGGCCATCTTCCCCATCTCCGGCAAGGACGACGGCTGGCCCACCAGCTACATCCTGCCCGGCCTCGTGCTCGCCTCCACATCGATGGCGTACATCACGCGCCTGACCCGGGCCAGCATGATGGAATCGGTCCGCGCCGACTACGTGCGCACGGCTGTGGCGAAGGGACTGCCCCGCCGCCGGGTCATCGGCATGCACGCCCTGCGCAACTCCCTCATCCCCGTCATCACGTTCCTGGGCATGGACCTCGGCGCGCTGATGGGCGGCGCGATCATCACCGAACGGATCTTCAACCTCCCGGGCATCGGAGGCCAGCTGGCCCAGTCGGTGTACCTGCGCGAGCGGCCCGTGGTGGTCGGACTGGTGACTCTCCTGGTCCTGATCTACCTGGGAGCCAATCTGCTCGTCGACATTCTCTACGCCGTGCTCGACCCGAGGATCCGCTATGAGTGACCAGACCATCGAAAAGTCCGTCCCGGCGACGCCCGGCGAGCCGACCGCCGCCGCGGCGGAGGAGAAGCCGGCGCGGGCCGCCAGCCTGCTCAAGGACGGCTGGACCGACCTCCGCAAGAACCCGTTGTTCATCATCTCGGGCCTCGTCATCCTCTTCTTGCTGGCACTCGCTATCGCGCCGGGGCTCTTCACCTCGCGGAGCCCCTTCGTCGACGGCTTCTGCCAGCTCCAGCACTCGCTTGACCGGCCCTCCTCGGGACACCTCTTCGGCTACGACCTGCAGGGCTGCGACATCTACACCCGCACGGTGTGGGGCACCCGCAACTCGATCGTCGTGGGTGTGGTCACCACGCTGCTGACCTCGCTGGTCGGCTGCGCGCTCGGAATGATCGCCGGTCTCCAGGGCGGTTGGCTGGACACGATCCTCTCCCGTGTGACCGAGGTCTTCTTCGCCGTTCCGCTGCTCATCGGTGGCCTGCTGATCACGTCGCTGTTCGCGACGGGCAACGTGTGGACGGTCTCCCTGGTGCTGGCGGTCCTCGGCTGGCCGCAGGTCTACCGCATCATGCGCGGTGAGGTCATCGCCAACAAGCACAACGACTACGTCAGCGCCGCCAGGGCGCTGGGCGCGGACAGCAAGCGGATCGCCTTCCGGCACATCCTGCCGAACGCCCTGGCACCGGTCATCGTCATCACGACGATGAACCTGGGCGTCTACATCGCGGCCGAGGCCGCACTGTCCTACCTCGGCATCGGCATCCAAGCCCCGAACATCTCCTGGGGCCTGATGATCAGCGACGTGCAGAACCGGTTCCTGACCGCCCCGCACGCGCTGCTCTTCCCGGCCGGCGCGCTCAGCATCACGGTGCTGGCGTTCATCATGCTCGGCGACGCGGTCCGCGACGCCTTCGACCCCAAACTGCGCTGAGGAGGGCGTACATGACCACCATCGACAAGACGGAGGGCGTGCCGGCCCCCCGGCGCGCCGGCGAGCAGGGCACACCCCTGCTCGAGGTCCGCGACCTGCACGTCGAGTTCCACACCCGGGACGGTGTCGCCAAGGCCGTCAACGGTGTGAACTACACCGTGGACGCGGGCGAGACCCTCGCGGTGCTGGGCGAGTCCGGCTCGGGCAAGTCCGTGACCGCTCAGGCGATCATGGGCATCCTCGACATGCCGCCCGGCAGGATCCCGCAGGGCGAGATCCTCTTCCAGGGCAAGGACATGCTCAAGATGTCCCCGGAGGAGCGCCGCAAGATCCGCGGCCGGAAGATTGCCATGATCTTCCAGGACGCGCTGTCCTCGCTGAACCCGGTGCTGAGCGTCGGCTACCAGCTGGGCGAGATGTTCCGCGTGCACCAGGGGCTCTCCCGCAAGGAGGCCAAGGCCAAGAGCGTCGAGCTGATGGACCGGGTCCGCATCCCGGCCGCGAAGCAGCGGGTGAACGACTACCCGCACCAGTTCTCCGGCGGTATGCGCCAGCGCATCATGATCGCGATGGCGCTCGCCCTGGAGCCTGACCTGATCATCGCGGACGAGCCGACCACCGCGCTCGACGTGACGGTCCAGGCTCAGGTCATGGACCTGCTCGCGGAGCTCCAGCGCGAGTTCAACATGGGTCTAATCCTGATCACCCACGACCTCGGCGTCGTCGCCGACGTGGCCGACAAGATCGCCGTGATGTACGCCGGTCGGATCGTGGAGACCGCGCCCGTCCACGAGATCTACAAGCGCCCGGCGCACCCCTACACCAAGGGCCTGCTGGCGTCGATCCCGCGGCTGGACCAGAAGGGCCAGGAGCTCTACGCGATCAAGGGCCTGCCCCCGAACCTGCTGCGCATCCCGACCGGCTGCGCGTTCAACCCGCGCTGCGAGATGGCGCAGGACATCTGCCGCACCGACGTGCCCACGCTGGTCCCTGTGACCGAGCGGGACGGTGGCGAGCTGCCGGGTCGCGGCAGCGCCTGCCACTTCTGGAAGGAGACGATCCATGGCTGACGTCACCACGACCGACCAGACGACAGCCGAGGTCGTCGAGGCCGCGATCACCGAGCCGGTCGAGCGCGGCGAGCCGATCCTCCAGGTGCGCAACCTGGTCAAGCACTTCCCGCTGACCCAGGGCATCCTGTTCAAGAAGCAGATCGGCGCCGTCAAGGCCGTCGACGGGGTCTCCTTCGACCTGTACCAGGGCGAGACCCTGGGCATCGTGGGCGAGTCCGGCTGCGGCAAGTCCACCGTCGCCAAGCTGCTGATGAACCTGGAGCGGGCCACCGCCGGCGAGGTCTTCTACAAGGGCCAGGACATCACCAAGCTGTCCGGCCGCGCCCTGAAGGCCGTGCGCCGCAACATCCAGATGGTGTTCCAGGACCCGTACACCTCGCTGAACCCGCGGATGACGGTCGGCGACATCATCGGCGAGACCTTCGAGATCCACCCCGAGGTGGCCCCGAAGGGCGACCGGCGCCGCAAGGTGCAGGAGCTGCTGGACGTCGTCGGCCTGAACCCGGAGTACATCAACCGGTACCCGCACCAGTTCTCCGGCGGCCAGCGGCAGCGCATCGGCATCGCCCGCGGCCTGGCGCTCAACCCGGAGATCATCATCTGCGACGAGCCGGTCTCGGCGCTGGACGTCTCGGTGCAGGCGCAGGTCATCAACCTGATGGAGAAGCTGCAGGACGAGTTCAACCTCTCCTACATCTTCATCGCGCACGACCTGTCGATCGTCCGCCACATCTCCGACCGCGTCGGCGTGATGTACCTGGGCAAGATGGCCGAGATCGGCACCGACGCCCAGATCTACGACCACCCGACCCACCCGTACACCCAGGCCCTGCTGTCGGCGGTGCCGGTGCCGGACCCGGAGTCCCGCGAGCACCGCGAGCGCATCATCCTCGCCGGTGACGTCCCCTCACCGGCCAACCCGCCGTCCGGCTGCCGCTTCCGCACCCGCTGCTGGAAGGCCCAGGACCGGTGCGCCACCGAGGAGCCGCTGCTGGCGATCCCGCAGCGCTTCCAGGGCCAGGACGTCCTGGCCGCGCACGAGTCGGCGTGCCACTTCGCGGAGGAGAAGGACGTCGTCCACGCGGTGAGCTGAGCACCACCCGCACCACGCCCGAGGGGGGGGGGGGGGGGGGGGGGGGGGGGGGGGGGGGGGGGGGGGGGGGGGGGGGGGGGGG
>NZ_JBYIQP010000151.1:0-6373 GCF_057707665.1 Actinacidiphila sp. bgisy167
GGTGGGCCCATGGCCAACCCCCCCCACTGCCCACCGCCGCCGTCCACTTCGGCTACATGCCAGAAGAGCGCGGCCTCTACCCGAAGATGACCGTCTCCGCCCAGCTGACCTACCTCAGCCGCCTGCACGGCCTTTCCGCCCACGAGGCCCGCCAGGCCATGCTGCGCTGGACCGACCGGCTGCGCATCGCCCAACACCGCGACAGCGCCGTCGACGCGCTCAGCCTGGGCAACCAGCAGCGGGTCCAACTGGCCGCCGCGCTGGTGCACGACCCCGACGTCCTGGTGCTGGACGAACCCTTCTCCGGCCTGGATCCGCTGGCCGTCGACGCCATGAGCGAAGTGCTGCAGGAAAAGGCCGCCGACGGCATCCCCGTGCTCTTCTCCAGCCACCAGCTCGACCTCGTTGAGCGACTGTGCGACCAGGTCGGCATCGTGCGCTCCGGACGGCTCGCCGCTTGCGGCACCCTCGACGAACTACGCGGCAGCGAGCAGGAGGCCCCGCTGGTTCTGCAGGTGGACGGCGCCGAGCCCGACTGGCCCCTGCACACCGAGGCGATCGCCGCCTACAAGGCGCACGAGGACGGCACCGCTCTGATCGTCGAGGCCGCCCCGGGCCATGACGAGAACAGCGTGCTGCGTGCGGCCATGCAGCACGGCATGGTGCGCCGCCTCACCCGCGAACGTCCCACCCTGTCCCAGCTTTTCCGTGACCTGGTGGAGCCGCACGCCTCCACCGCCTCGAGCGAGAGCGAGACGAGCAAGTGAGCACCCCCCGCAACGGCACCTTGGGCGACGTGTGGCTGGTGTACCGCCGCGAGATCGACGCACGGCTGAAGTCCAAGGGCTACTTCATCGGCATGCTCTTCATGGTCATCGCCGTCTTCGGCCTAGTCGCCGGCCTGTACTACGCCAACGCGCCCAAGACTCACACCGTCGCGGTCTGCGGTGCCGCCCAGAGCTCCTTCGGCACGCCGCCCGAGGACATCCGCCTCACCTCTTGCGCCGATGAGCAGACGGCCCGCGACCGCGTCACCGACAAGGACGTGGACGCCGCCGTCACGATCACCGGCTCCCGGGTGAGCGTGCTGACCCGCACGGACACCCCCACCCAGGCCAAGTCCTCCGCGATCACGCTGGCTCAGGTCTGGGCCACCCAGCGCGCCTACGACCGCCAGCAGATCGACACCCAGCAGCTGAACCTTGACGTCGCCGCGGCCGGCCCCACCCTGGTCACCGTGGGCGGCAACGGCCCGAACGGAACCGAGATCGGCGCCGCCATCAGCATGGTCGTCGTCCTGTTCATGCAGATCATCGGCCAGGGATCGCTGGTCGCCCAGGGCGTCGTGGAGGAGAAGAGCACCCGCGTCATCGAGGTCCTCCTGGCCACCCTCAGCCCGCTGCGGCTGATGATGGGCAAGGTCGCCGGCATCGGCACCGCCGCTGTACTGCAGATCGTCGTCCTGGTCGCTGCCGTGGTGGGCGCCCGGTCCATGTTCGGCGACCAGGCCGAAGGCCTTCCCTCCACGGCCGCGCTCATCAGCGCGACCCTGTGGTTCCTCTTGACCTTCACTCTGTTCGCCTACCTCTTCGCCGCCGCCGGCTCGCTGGTCTCCCGCCCCGAGGACCTGCAGGCGGTCCTCATGCCCGTCATGGTCCTGGCCCTGGCACCGGTCGGCATCGCCGCCGCAGCCGCCGGCGACCTCAACGCCGGCTGGGTCGGCATCGTCCAGTACGTGCCGCCCTTCTCCGGGCTGTTGATGCCACTGCAGGCCAGCGTCGGCAACGTCTCCCTCCTCCAGCAGCTCGTCGCCGCCGCCTTGATGGTGGTCGCGACCAGCGCCTGTGTCTGGCTGGCCGCCCGCATCTACGCCAACTCCGTCCTCAAGATCGGCTCCGTGGTGCGTTGGCGCCACGCGCTGGTCGCCTGACCCAGGACAGGTGCACCCATGACCTCTTCCCTGTTCACCTTCGCCCACATCATCGCTGCTCTCCTGCTCACGCTGCTGCTGGCCCACGGCGGACGCCGCGTCGCCCACCGGTTGCGGCAGCCCGACGTCATCGGCGAGATCAGCGCCGGCCTCCTGGCGGGACCGCTCCTGCTGGCTCTGGTCGGGCATAACACCTTCGACTTTCTGCTGCCGGGGCACATCCTCGAAGCACTCAAGCTGCTTGGCCAGGGCGCACTCGCGCTCTACCTGGTCGGCCTGGCGCACCACTTGCGCAGCAGCGCGAGGCGACCCGGCAAGGGAGCCATGGCGTGGGTCGCCATCGGCTCCCTGGTGCCGTCGTTGCTGGCCGGAGCCCTGCTGGCGTGGTGGATCACCGCTTATGCCCATCCGGCAGTGCGGGGCAACGCGCCGCTTGCCGCCTTCGTGTTGATGACCGCTGTCTCCCTGTCCATCAGCGCGGTGCCGGTCATGGCGCGCATCCTTGCCGCCCGGAAGATGCAGGACACCCCCAGCGGTGCCCTGACCATGGCGGCCGCTGTCCTGATCGATTCCGCGGGATGGATTCTGCTCACCCTGGCCTTGTGCCTGAACGCGCGCACCGCGCAGGGGCTCATCCACTGCCTGATAGCACTGGCTCTCGGCGGGGTGTTCATGATCATCCTGCGCGGTGTGCTGCGCTCTCGAGCCGCGCAGTGGCTGCTGCGCCGCCGGCAAGTAATGGTCGTATTCCTGGCCGTTGCCGCCTGCGGCATGGGATACGCCATGGAGCACCTGGGCATGACCTCCATCCTCGGCGCTGCGCTGGTCGGCTTCGCCGTGCCCTCTGGTGCACGGACGCCGTGGGCCCCGGTGGTGGACACCGTGTCGAAGACCGGGCGTTTCCTGGTTCCGGTCTTCTTCGTGGTGACCGGCGTGAGCGTGCTCAGCCGCTCGTACGGAGCCGCCTCCTGGTCACTGCTCCTTCTCACCCTCGCTCTGGGCGTGATCGGCAAGATCCTGGGTGGCTACGCCGGCACCCGGTTGGCGGGCCAGTCCCCCGTGGTGGCGCGCGAGGTGGGGGTGCTGATGAACACCCGCGGTCTGACCGAGCTCATCGTGCTGCAGGCCGGCGTGAGCGCGGGCATCCTGACCGGCCCCATGACGCTGTCCCTGGTGGTCATGGCCCTGGCCACCACCGCGATGACCGGCCCTCTGCTGTCCTACCTGGAGCGTCGGCGCACCGCCGATGACACGCCGCCGGTCACTGTGGCTGCCTTCAGCTAGCGCTCTCCGCTTCCGGGCTGCCCCTTAGATCCAGCCGCGCTCGCGCGCGAGAAGGGCGGCCTGGAAGCGGTTGCTCGCATCCAGGCGGCGCATAAGCGCCGCCACATGCTTGCGATACGTACGCAGCGCGATGCCCACCTCGCGCGCGCCCACCTCGTCCTTGTCCGCGGTGCACAGCGACTGCAGAATCCTTCGTTCCAGCACCGTCACCGAGTCCACCCGCTGGTCGGTGCTCTCCATGCCCTGCGGAGTCAAAGGATCGGCGCTGCGCCACATGCGCTCGAACAACGACACCAGCGCGGCAACCAGCCCGGGTTCGCGGGTCATGATCGCGCCTTTCGCGGTGTGCGCGGGATCCAGCGGCGTCAGGGCCGCAGCCCGGTCACAGATGATCAGGCGCTCGATCGGATCGCGCGCCACCCGGATAGAGGCGCCCATGTCTGACAGTTCCCGCAGGTAAGCCATGGTGGGCGCGTCTTCGCGGGCAGCGTGCCCCACCACGGTGCGCATGCGCACCCCCCGTCGCAGCACCCGCTCGTCTATGGGACGCGCGTGAGCGATGCTCTCCTGGCTCAGCACGCCTCGGGGGTTGGTGGTAAGACTCTCGTTCCAGGTGAAGAACGTCAGCTCGTCGATGGCCGCCCTTACCGCCGTCATGCCCGTCAGCTGCACGGACTGGCCGGCACCCAGGTGATCGTTGAGGGACGAGGCGCGCCGCTCCGCGATCAGGGTGTCGACGATCCCGCTGGTGTGGACCTCGCTCCGCAGGCTCTGTTGGAGCTTCTCGACCGCGGCCGTCACCAGTCCTTCGATGGCCTTGGCCGGCGACAGCGGCGTCAGGACACCGTTGTCAGAGGACTGGGCCAGACCGGACTCGACCAGTTGCTGGCAGATCTCTTCCATAGGCGCTGCCTTGCTGCCGCAGCGGCGGGCCAGCTCCTCGGGAAGAGCGTCACCGGCTTGGAGTAGAGCCCGGTAGGCCTCTTCCACCTCGGTCTCGACACCGAGAAAACGCATATTTGCTTGCATAGCCCCCCCGGTAGGCATTCTTCGCACGCACGCGCAGGCACGTCCGATGCAAGAAACCGAGGTTCCGCAAGACATGCACAACGACAGACTACGTACTCAATTCCTCACTTCAACCTTCACAGCCGATGATCATTCACGCGCTGTTCGTCCTCCCTCGGCGGGTGCAGGCTCCAGAACCTGGCGTTTCAAACTTCATGCAGCATGCGGCACGCCCGCGTGCATCAAGGTGCACGCCCCGCAGCCCCAACATCACCCTCCAGAACGGCAGAGTTCTCGGTGCGGGCCCCACGGGGGAGTCCGAACCGAGTATTCGGCCAGGGGGAGAAAAATGAACCAGTCGCGCCGCCGCAGCACCTGTCGTCCGCGCTCGTACGCCAAGAAGATCGCTCTGTCCGCCCTCACCGCCGTCGCTCTGTGTCTCGCGGGCTCGGGCACGGCGAACGCGGATGATGCCGCACCGCAGTCCGCAGTTGCGAACGGATCCTGCTGCACCGCCCAAATCACCGATGCCGTCGAGACGGTGCAGGACATCCTGGGCGTGGTTCTGGACTCGGCAGACGTGCATGACTGGGGGTGAGCCGTCCGGGGGCTTCTGGGCGCACACCTGCGAGCCGGGCACAATCCGCGGCATCAAAGGCCGACACCACAGACGCCACTTCGAAAGGCAAGGACACCATGACCACTCCCCGACGCTTTCGCATCGAGGCCTCCGAGCACGCACCCTTGGGAGCAGCTCCCGAGACTGCGGCGGTGAGACTGATCGCCCTGCTGCCGCCTCAGTGGAAGGCCTCCATCGTGGAGTGCACGGCACGCGCTGCCGTCATCGCGGTCACCTCGCCGGCTTCCCCGGCCCAGGGGGATGTGGATCAAGTCGTCGAGGAGATCGTGTGCCGTCCGGCCCTCGCCGGCTGGACGATCTGTGCAATATGACGCGACACAAGAACCACGTGGAGACCTACTGTGCCCAGACCGCCCGCGCTGCCACCCGAGGAGAAAGTCACCCTCCTTCTGTCCATCCTGTCCGGAGAGATCACAGCCGCTGAAGCCGCCCGGGAAGCCGGCGTCTCCGCGCAGGCCATAAGCATATGGAAGAAACGCTTCATCGAGGCCGGCAGAACCGGCCTCGAGACCACCCCCGCCGCATCCGCGGCACGGGAACAGGAGCTGATAGAGGAAGTAAACCAGCTCCGCAAAGCGCTCAGCGACTCGTACCTGCAATACCAGGCGATGCGCCAGGCCCTGGGACGGGCCAACGGGCGATCCATACCGAGCCAGTACCGGCCGCAGCGCCTTGCGCCACCTGCGCCACGTCCTCTCGTCACCGGATAATGCACGCCACGCCCTCCCACCCGCCGGGGTGTCGCCGTTCCGTCACGGCAGCTGTAGTTCCGTCGTCCGTGCTGGTCAGCGTCTCGCCGGGGGCTGCTGAGGGCATGAGGACGGCCACCGTGATCATGAACGTTTGTGACGACGATCAAGGACGCGGTGGCCGTGGAGGCCACCACAGCCGAGCAGGCGTGGGCCACGGCGTTCGGGGCGGCGATGGAGGCGATCGCGGACTGCTTCGCGCGACGTGAAGCCCGCGCCACGGCCGCGCAGTTGACCGCTGGGCTGCTGCTGGAAGTGGACACGCGGAACTGCTGGACGCTGGCTCAGGCGCTGGGACATCCCGGACCGCATCGACTGCAGCACCTGCTCTCCCGGGCCCGGTTCGATCACACTGCGGCACGGGACGCCGTCGCCCGCCTGGTATCGGACGAACTCGCGGGCCAGGACGTGGTGTCGGTGGCCGACGAAACGGGGGACGCCAAGTCCTCCAAGGACTGCGTCGGCGCCGGCCACCAGTACTCCGGCGCCCTCGGCGCGGTCGGACTGTGCCAGGTGGCGGTGCATCTGGCGGCGGTCACGCCGACGACGCGGGTGGTCATCGACCGGGCGCTCTACCTCCCGGCGGACTGGGCCGCGGACGAGGAACGCCGCGAGTGGGCCGGGGTGCCCGAGGAGACCGTGTTCGCCACCAAGCCGCAGCAGGCGGTGGTCATGGTCGCCGGCGCGCTCGCGGCCGGCGTGCAGGCACGCTGGTTCGCGGGCGACGAGGTGTACTCCGGGCGGCACCTACGCAGCAACATC